>JAQGJF010000450.1 GCA_028290765.1 Tardiphaga sp. | reverse complement strand
GAGACGCCAGGCGTTCAGCACCCGCATCTTTTCGGGCTGCAGATCGGGGCGCATCAGCACGTCCCATCTGACCGGGAACGCCCAGATCGGCAACTGGAGCAGGCCGCCGCCGACATGCTTCCAGGCGCCGATCAGGCCGGGAAGACAGGCAATCGCCCGCACGGTCTGGCCGCCACCGGCGTGGCGCTCCACGGCAACGCCGATGCGCACGACGGCCGGCGGCGTGGTGGCATATTCTCTCGCCAGTTGCAGGATATCGTCGACCGGAATGCCGGTCTCCTGCGACGCGAATTCCGGCGTGTAGGTCGATGCCCGTTCCGCCAGTTCCTCGTAACCGACGGTGTATTTGTCGATGTAGTCGCGATCGACCAGATTCTCCTTGATGATGACATGCATCATGGCAAGGGCCAGCGCCGCGTCGGTGCCGGGGCGGATCGGAATATGCCAGTCGGCCAGCCGGGCGGTGCGGGTGCGCACCGGATCGATGACGACCAGCCGGGCGCCGGCTTTTCTGGCCTGCTCGATGAAGGGCCAGTGATGCGAGTTGGTGCTCAGCGTATTGCAGGCCCACAGGATGATATATTTCGAATGGACGAAACTTTCCGGATCGACGCCGGGGGTGTGCCCGATGGTCATCATGTAGGCGGTGCAGGAACCCGAATCGCAGAAGGTGCGCTCCAGCACGGTGGCGCCGAGCTTGTTGAACAGCGGATCGCCGACATTGAGCCCGTTGATGATGCCCTGGGTTCCAAGATAGCTGTAAGGCAGGATGGCCTGGGCGCCATGTTCGGCGATGGTCGACTTCCAGCGCGCGGCGATGGTTTCCAGCGCCTCATCCCAGGAAATCCGCTGAAACTGTCCGGAGCCCTTGGGGCCGACCCGCTTCTGCGGATACAGCACGCGCTTGTCGCTGTAGACCCGCTCTTCGTAATTATTGACCTTCACGCACAGCCGGCCTTTGGTGAAGGGATGGTCGGGATTGCCGCGCACGGCAATCGCCTTGCCATCCTCGACCGTCGTCAGGATCGAGCAGGTGTCCGGGCAATCATGTGGACATGCGCCAACCACCGTGGTCCGTGCCATGGGTTTCTCCGCCATTGTCTTCCAACTCGCGACAGAGACTGCAGCAGCCGGCACGGTTTGGCTTGGCCAAATCTGCGCAGTTGTTTTCCTGGACTGCGGACGGCCCGCTTTCGAAGGGACTAGGGAAGGCTTGCCGTGCCGTTTCCTTGTGCGCCCCGGTCGTCGGAACCAGGACCGGCAGGGCCCACCGCGGCCCAAAACGGCCGCCGGGAACGAATTCCACCCCAAAGGCAAGGGCTGGGCCCGAGACGGCGAGATCGCCGCCGGTGGACGCGCGTCGCCCGATTTGGCATACTAGTTGCTTAGTCTAATGCCACCTTTTGCCTACGCATCGCGCTAACTCGGCGGAGATACACGATGGGTGTGCTTGGCAACTCTGTCGATAAATATGTTACCGGCAGGATGCTCGAGACTTCAAACGACCGGCGATGGTCGCATCTTCTCGCGGAAACATGGAGCCACGAGGCGGGCGAGCTGCCTTCGCTGGTGCCGCGCGACACCGAAATCGCCGTCATGCTGCGTGGGCGCTCGCGCGTCGATCGCGAGGGCGCCGGGATGCGGCAACGGACCCACGCGAGAAAGGGAACGGTGTGGCTTTGTCCGGCCGGCATCAGCGAGGACTACATCAACATCGCCGCGCCGATCCAGCAATGCCTGCACATTTTTCTGCCCGACAAACCGTTCAACGACGTGCTGCTGCGGGATCTCGATATCGACCCGTCCAGGATCGCGATCCGTTACGAGAGCATCGACAGCGACCCGTTCATCGAAAACGTCGCGGACCAGATTCTCAGAGAACTGGCGTCCGAGACCTCCACCGGCCGGCTTTTGATCGAGGCGCTGGGAAGCGCGCTGTCCGCCTATCTGGTGCATAGCTATTCCGCGACCAGCGCCGCGCCAAAATACATCGGCGGCGACCACAAGCCGCTCGACCCGAAACGCCTGACGCGCGTGACTGACTTCATCAACGCGCATGTCGATCGTGACTTCACCGTCTACGATCTCGCCTCGGTCGCGTGCATGAGCCCGGCGCATTTCTCCCGGAGTTTTAAGGCGGCGACCGGAAAGGCACCGCACGAATATGTCAGCCGCCAGCGCCTCGATCTCGCCAAGCGGCTGCTGGTGACCGGCGACCGGCCGCTGGTCGACATCGCCTACGCGGTCGGCTTCTCGTCGCAGGCCAATTTCAATCGCGCTTTTCGCAAGGCGGTCGGCACCACGCCAAGCCTATTCAGGGCGCAGACCGCGCACGAGTGAACTGCGCGCGTCGTCCCGGCCTCCGAGCCGGGACGATTCGTGGTGAGTCCCCGCCCCTATCCCCCCACCTTCATCTCGTTCAAACTCTTCGCCAGCAGCTCCGCAAACGTCGCCGCCGCGACCGGCAGGCTGCGGCCACGCAGCTGGCACAGCACCAGATCGGCGGTGGGAACGTCGCGGGTGTCGACGGGACGGCCGACCAGGCCTTTGCCCAGGTGCCCGGAGGGCGCGCCGATCTCGATCTGGAACGAGATCATGTTGCAGCGGAACACCAGGCCGCGCAGCATTTCGAACGAATTCGACTCGGCCACCATGTTGAAGCGCAGATCGCGGCGCGCGGCGATTTCATCGAGGATCTGCCGGCCGCCGAGCGTTCGATCCGGCAGCGCCGCGGGATAGCCGACACATTCCGACAGCCGCAACATTTTCTTGGCGGCCAGCGGATGATCCGACCTGATGATGGCGACCAGGCGCTGTGGAATGCTGGCGATGACGCGTAGCGACGGCACCATCGCCGGACGATAGACCAGGGCAAGATCGACATCATAGGCCGCAAGTGCGGCCAGCGCCCGGTCATGGTCCATGACCTTGAGATCAAACATCACCTTGGGGTGGCGTTTGCCGAACTCGGCAACGCGCGACGCCAGGAAATCATGCGCCAGCGCCTGGCTGGAGGCGATCAGGACCGGGCCGCGCCTCAGACCCCGCAGGTCTTCGACCTGGGATTTCATCCGTTCGGCCTCGGCGATCTGGCTCCGGGCATAGCGCACGAACATCTCGCCCGCGGTGGTCAGTTTGACGCCGCGCGGCCGGCGCTCGAACAGCGGCGTTCCGACCTCGAGTTCGAGATCCTGGATCCGGCGATTCATCGCCGAGGGCGTCAGGTTGAGCAGTTCCGCGGCGGCGCGGATCGAACCGGTTCGCGCCACTTCGACGACATGGGTCAGCAACCTGAGGTGTCGCATGGCCGCTCCAGATTGTAGCTTTTAGGTTGAGCATGATCCTTGTCGGAAAACCGGATTCCACTTTTCCGGGACCATGCTTCTGAGTGATGCCTTTTTTGCACCGCTCTTGGGAAAAGATAGCAGCAGATAAGCTCACTCGAAAGCGCTACTTTGGCTGCAACCGCGGACCAAAAGCCGAACCGCGACCTCAACAGGAAAAAGCCGATGACCCGACACCATGCATTTCGTGGAATGCAGGCGCTTGCGCTTGCCCTGGCCGTCACCGCGGGCGGGATGGCGAGCGCGCACGCCCAGACCAAAATCAAGCTGGTCCTGAACTGGAAATATGAAGGCCCGCAGGGCATGTTCTTCCTGGCGCAGGACCGCGGCTACTTCAAGCAGGAGGGGCTCGACGTCACCTTCGACCAGGGCAACGGCTCCGGCGCCGCGGTGCCGCAGGTCGCCAACGGCGCCTATGACATGGGTTTTGGCGACATCAACGCGCTGATCGAGCTCGCCGCAAAAAAGCCGGACGAAGCGCCTGTCGGCGTCTACATGATCTACAACCGCCCGCCATTCACGGTGGTGGTGAAGGCCGACAGCCCGATCAAGACGGCGGCGGATTTTCCCGGCCGCAAGATCGGCGGCCCGGCCAATGACGGCGCGCTGAAACTGTTCCCGGCGCTGTGCGCCACCGCCAAGATCGACTGTTCCAAGGTCGAGATCACCAACATGCAGACGAACCTGCGCGAGCAGATGCTGATGCAGGGCCAGGTCGACGCCGCGTTCGGCTACGTCAACACCATCCGCTTCAGCGCCAAACTCTCGGGCATCGATCCGGACAAGCAGCTGCGCTTCATCAAATACGACGAATACGGCATGGACCTCTATTCCAACGGCATCATCGTCTCGCGCAAATTCGTCAAGGAACACCCCGAGGCGGTGAAAGGCTTCCTGAAGGCGCTCAACCACGGCATCAAGGACGCGATCGCCGATCCGAAGGCCGCGATCGATGCGGTGGTGGCGCGCGAACCGCTGGTCAAGCCCGACATCGAACGCGCCAAGCTCGACGCCACCATGGCCGAAGAGATGAGCCATCCCGAGATCGCCAAGATCGGTCTCGGCGATGTCAGCGACGAGCGCATGACCAAGGCCATCGACATCCTGGTCAAGGCCAAGGAATTGCCGCGCACCCCGGCGCTCAGTGAAGTGTTCGATCGCAGCTTCCTGCCCCCGGCGGCGGAACGGCCGACCTCGGTTCGCGCCGCGATGTGAAACGAATGCGGACCTCATCCTGAGGAGCTTGCGAAGCAAGCGTCTCGAAGGATGGCTACGAAATCCGGCCCATGCGGCCCATCCTTCGAGACGCGCGCCAAACAGCGCGCTCCTCAGGATGAGGTCGGTGGAGGATGAAGACCAGTTAGATGAACCCTTACGGATAAGCCAATTATGAAGCTTTCGCTGCAAGACCGAGTCGTTCTGATCACCGGCCCCGCCAAGGGCATGGGCGCTGCCATCACCCATGCCTTTGCCGCCGAAGGCTGCAAGCTGGCGCTGCTGGGCCGCGATACCGCGGCGATCGCGCCGGTGGCCAGCGAAGTGACGGCCAAGGGCCACGAGGCCATCATCATCCCCTGCGATCTCACCGACGCCAAGCAATGCGACGCGGCGGTGCAGGCCGCCAAGGACGTGTTCGGCGGCCGCATCGACATCCTGGTCAACGTTGCCGGCGGTTCCGGCCCGATCGGCAAGACCGGCGTGCAGACCACGCCCGAAGAATTCGATGACATCGTCACGCTCAACGTCAATGGCTGCTTCCACTCGATGCGCGCCGCGCTGCCGACCATGATCGAGCAGCGCTACGGCAAGGTGGTCAATGTCGGCGGCACGTTCGGCATGCGCGGACGCGCCGGCCGCGTCGCCTACTCGGCCTCGAAATGGGGCCTGCGCGGCCTCACCAAGAGCTTTGCGCTCGAAGTCGGCCCTCATAACATCAACGTCAATTGCGTCGCCCCCGGCATGGTCGACGGTCCGCGTTTTCGCGACAAGGTCTGCCGCGACATGGCGCAAAAGCTCGGCATCTCCGAAGCCGAGGCCGCCGAGCGTCACGCCGCCGACTACGCGATGCGGCGCGTCACCGTCGATGCCGATGTCGCCAACGCCTGTCTTTTTCTGGCCAGCGACGTCTCCCGCCAGATCACCGGCGTCGACCTGCCGGTCGATGGCGGCTGGGCAATGCTGTGAGCGGCGCCATGACAGAGATCGCGGATCTGGTGATCAACGGCGGCACGATCGTTTCGCCCGATGCGGAATATCGCGCCAGCATCGCCATCAAGGATGGCGTCATTCTCGCCATCGGCGCGGCGGAGGCGATGCCGCCCGCCAAGGAAACCCTGGACGCGACCGGCCTTCATATCCTGCCCGGCGCGATCGACGTGCATGTGCATTTCCGCGACCCCGGCTATCCGCAGAAGGAAGACTTTGCCAGCGGCACCGCCGCGGCGGCGTTCGGCGGCGTCACATGCGTGTTCGACATGCCGAACACGCTGCCGACCATCGCGACGCCGGAAGCGCTGGTCGACAAGCACAGGATCGCCTCCGCCAAGGCCCATGTCGATTACGGCCTCTATGCCGTGCTGGGCGAGGACTCGATCGAGCAGGTCGATGCGCTGATCGAGGGCGGCATCATCGGCTTCAAGCTCTATATGGGCAACACCTTTGGCCGGATTCCCTCGCCGACCACCGGCGCGATGCTGGAGGCGTTCGAAGTGGTGGCGCCGACCGGCAAGCGTATTTCGCTGCATGCCGAGACCAATTCGATCATGGAACGGCGGGAATCGCGGCTCCGCGCCACCGGCCGGATCGATCCGATCGCCCATCTCGCGGCGCGCCCGGCCGTCGTCGCGGTCGAAGCCGTGGCCCGCGCGGCGATACTGGCCGAATGGACCGGCGCCCGGATTCACATCCTGCACATTTCTTCGGCCGCGGAGCTTCGCCCGCTTGCCGAGGCCAAGGCGCGCGGCGTCGACATCACCGGCGAAACCTGCCCGCATTATCTGCTGCTGTCCGAGGCCGACTACGAAACCTTCGGCGGCGTCGTCCGCGTCAACCCGCCGGTGCGCGAAGCTGCCAACCGGCAGCCGCTGTGGAACGCGCTGCTCGATGGCACCGTCGACATGATCGCCACCGACCACGCCCCGCACGCTCCCGATGAAAAGACCCGCAACGACATCTGGACCGTGGATTGCGGGTTTCCCGGCGTCGAGACCCAGATGCCGCTGATGCTGACCGAAATCAATCGCGGCCGGGCCACGATCCAGGATTACGTGCGCTGGAGCGCGGAAAATCCCGCGAAGATCTGGGGGCTTTATCCGCGCAAGGGCACGCTCACGGTCGGGTCCGACGCCGATATCGCCGTTGTCGATCTCAAACGGAGCTGGACCATCGACGATGCGCTGATCCAGTCGCGCTCGAAAATCTCGCCCTGGCAGGGCCGCGAGGCCACCGCGCTGCCGATCCACACCATCGTCCGGGGCCGCTTCGTGATGAAGGACCGAATCTTGCAGGAGGACACACGGGGCTGGGGCCGCTCGGTGCACACCATCCAGCAGATGCCGCCGGCCGAACCCCGCAACGCAGATTCAACGATGACCGCGATTACCGGTGTGGGATGA
Organism: Tardiphaga sp.; assembly: GCA_028290765.1. The sequence continues at coordinate 1,865 of JAQGJF010000450.1, read as the reverse complement.
CAGGAAAGACCGATCACATGCATGGAAACCTCGCCAAGCCGACGTCACGGGTCGACAATGTGATCGATCTGGAAAAGGTCCACGTCGCATTCGGCGAGGGCAAGAACCAGGTGACCGCGCTGGCGGAAACCTCGCTGCGCATCGACCACGGCGAATTCGTCGCCCTGGTCGGACCGTCCGGTTGCGGCAAATCGACCATCCTGAAGCTGGTGGCCGGCACCCTCGCCGCCACGCAGGGCCATGTCTTTGTCGCCGGCCGCGAAGTCGGCGCCAGCCCGGTGCGGATCGGCATGGCGTTTCAGAACCCGACATTGCTGCCATGGCTGAACGTCCGCGACAACGTGATGCTGCCGCTGAAGATCGTGCCCCCGTTCAAGCAGGCATTTTCCGAAAAGCGAAAGACCGAATATCGCGACCGTGTCGAAGCCTCGCTGACCCAGGTCGGCCTCGGCGGCTTCGGCGACAAGTTTCCCTGGCAATTGTCCGGCGGCATGCAGCAGCGCGCGTCGCTGTGCCGCGCCTTGATCCACGATCCGACGTTATTGCTGCTCGATGAGCCGTTCGGCGCGCTCGACCAGTTCACCCGCGAGGAATTGTGGGAGATCATGCAGAACCTGTGGATCGAGAAGCGGCCGACCGTGCTGCTGGTGACCCATGACCTCAAGGAAGCCGCCTACCTCGCCTCGCGGATCTGCGTGATGCAGGCGCGGCCGGGCCGCATCATCGAGGACAGCGCGGTGCCGTTCGCGCGACCCCGCACCATCAATGTCTCGTTCGAACCGGATTTCGTGTTGCTCACCCAACGGCTGCGCGAACGCATCGTCGCCGCCCGCGCCATTCAGGAAGTCGCATCATGAACGCAACCCTTCGACGCCAGTTGCTGTCGGCGGTCTGCATTTTCGGCTTCTTCGTCCTCTGGGAATTGCTGTGCGTGATGCTGCACGTCTCGGACATCATCCTGCCGCGCCCCAGCCAGGTGCTGGTCACGCTGTGGACCCGCTTCCCCGCGATCTGGCCGCATGCGTTGCAGACCCTCTACACGACGCTGGTCGGCTTCGGCCTCGGCATCGTGATCGGCATCCTGCTCGGCATGCTGATCGGATCGTCGCGCCTCGCCTATGACGTCGCCTACCCGCTGCTGGTTGGGTTCTCCTCGATCCCGAAAGTCGAGGTGGTGCCGATCTTTGTGCTGTGGTTTGGTGCCGGCACGGTGCCGGCGGTGCTCACCGCGATGATCATGTGCATTTTTCCCATCGTCGTGAATGTCGCCACGGGACTTGCCGCCACCGAGCCCGAATTGCAGGACGTCATGAAGACGCTGCGGGCCACGAAATTCGAGATCCTGTGGAATGTCGGCCTGCCGCGCACCATGCCGTATTTCTTCGCCTCGCTGAAAGTCGCAGCGACTCTCGCGTTTGTCGGCACTGTGATTTCCGAAACCGTCGCCTCCAACCGCGGCATCGGCAATCTGATGATGATCGCGAGTTCGAGCTTCGACGTTCCCCTGGTGTTCGCCGGCCTGTTCATCCTGGCCGCGCTCGGCGTCGGCCTCTACGTCGTGTTCTCGCTGATCGAAGGCCGCGTGACGGGATGGGCCGTCCGCAGCGACAACTTTGCGGCCGGCGGGTGAGCGGGATGAAGCGTTGATTGTTACGACGATTGCGAATTGCGATCCCTCCCCCTTGTGGGGTCCGATCGAGCTTTCTCGATCGTAGTCGGCCGAGCGAAGCGGAGGCAGGGGTGGGGGTTACCACACGCGCTTTCGCCCGTGGCTTCCCCCACCCGACCGGCCTATCGGCCGGCCACCCTCCCCACAAGGGGGAGGGCTAAGCCGCAACACACACCACCGGAGATCCCCATGCGCC
>JAQGJF010000411.1 GCA_028290765.1 Tardiphaga sp. | reverse complement strand
CACAACCAGGGCGACAGCCTCAACACCATCACGCCGGGCATCAACGGCCCGACCTCGATGGCCGGCATCAAGAACGCCGACAACAATCTGGCGCAGCTGCGCAAGGCGCTCGACGAACTCGGGCTTTCCGCCACCACCAACATCGTGGTTTCAGCGGATCACGGCTTCTCGACGATCTCCAAGGAATCCAAGACCAGCCCATCGACCAAGATCACCTACGCCGATACGCCGGAAGGTTTCCTGCCGATGGGCTTTCTGGCCATCGACCTCGCTAAGGCCCTCGACCTCCCGCTGTTCGACCCCAACGACAAGAACGTCGCCGTCGCCGCCAACGCCCACCCCAAGGCCGGCAATGGCCTGCTCGGCAAGGACCCCGCCAAGCCCGAATTGGTGATCGCGACCAATGGCGGCTCCGACCTGATCTATCTGCCGAACAAGGACAAGAAACTGGCGGCCCGCACGGTCAAGGCCTTGCTGGACCAGGACTATGTGAGCGGCATTTTCGTCGACGACGCGTTCGGGCGTTTTCCCGGCGCGCTGCCGATGTCGGCCCTCAATTTGAAGGGCAAGGCGGTCACGCCGATGCCGTCCATCGTCGTCAATTTCCGTTCCTGGTCGAGCGGCTGCGACGAACCGACCACCTGCTCCGTCGAGGTCGCCGATACCGTGCTGCGGCAGGGACAGGGCATGCATGGCAGCTTCAGCCGCGGCGATACCATGAACTTCATGGCGGCGGCCGGGCCTGACTTCAAGGCCGGCTATGTCGATATGCTGCCGGTCAGCAACGCCGACGTCGGCATGACCATTGCCCAGCTGATGGGCCTGCGTCCGGCCGCGGTCGGCGGCCTGGTCGGGCGGGTGATGTCCGAAGCGCTGCCGAACGGCATCACGCCGAAGGCGGTCGCCGGAACCATCACCTCGAAGCCCGACCCGAACGGCCTGAAGACGGTGGTGAAGTTCCAGCACGTGCTGTCGCAGCGCTATTTCGACGTCGCCGGATTTCCGGGACGCACGCTTGGGCTCGATGTCGAGAAACAAAAAACGGCGGGGAAATAACCCCGCCGGTTCAGTCTCGTTGACGTGATGCGCTGGCGTTACATGCCGATGTCGAAGACATTCGGCAGTTGCGCCAGCGGCAGCGTGGCGGCACCAACGATCGTGGCGACCAGGGTCATCAAGGTCCGGTTGCTGCGGCGTTTGCCGCGCATCTGACCGGCGATCCATTCCAGCACTTCGATGTTGACGCCGACCGCCTTGGTGGGCGCCCAGCTTTCGATGGCGATGTCCGGCGAGAGCGCGATGGCGCGCGACGGCACCGGCAAGCCCGACGCCGAGGCGGCATGGTGCACGATGGCCTTGGCGAACAGATCGTCGAACAGGCCGTCATCGCTGCGCTCGGCGGCGGCATCGTTGATCTCGAACAGGGCTTCGGCTTCGGCGCGGCTGACCGGCTGGGCCTCGACCGCCGCGGCGGTCAGGATGCGCGCGCACCAAGCGGCGTCATCGGCATCGAGCGCGCGGGAAAAATGGATACGGCCCCTCGTGGTGGGCCCCTCGCCGGTGATCACCCCGTCCCGCACGACGGCAAGGGCTTGCGCCGCGGTCTGGCGGCAGGCGATCTTGGAAGGCTCAACGGCTTCAATCAATTCGACAGGCAGTACGGCAGAGGCAGACATTGGATTTGTTCTCTTTTTTGTTCTGAGACCCAGCTTTTCCATGCGGGCGTAAACGGTCGGTTAATAGTCCGGCAAATGAGTCGCGTCTTTTATAGACCGTTGCCAATTGGTCGCTGTGATGTCCATCACGGTTCAGCGATTTCGCAACCTGGTCCGGCGCCGGTTAGGCGCGCAGGCGGCAAAAGCGCGGCATTCAGGTTTCGCAGGTTTCTGAAGTTGCAGTATTTTTTCCGCCGCAAAGGTGCGGTTCGATACAAGATGCTAAAAATTTGACCGGCTGTGGAAGGATCTTGTCCTTTTGCCGGCCCTGTTCCGTTCGGGCAACCCCGGAGCTATACTCGGCAATACGAATTTCATCTGTAACTTGAACGACATGAGGGCGAAACATGACACTCCAGATTGGCGCCGTCGCGCCCGATTTCGAAGCCGAAACCACTGAGGGCAAGATCCACTTCCATGACTGGATCGGCAGCAGCTGGGCGCTGCTGTTCTCCCACCCCAAAGACTTCACCCCGGTCTGCACCACCGAACTTGGGGCGCTAGCCAAGCTCAAGCCGGAGTTCGACAAACGCGGCGTCAAGCTGATGGGGCTCAGCGTGGATCCGGTAACCAAACATTCGCTTTGGTCCGAGGACATCAAGGAGACCCAGGGCATCGCCCCGAACTATCCGATGATCGGCGACACCGACCTCAAGGTCTCGAAGCTCTACAACATGCTGCCCGCCGACACGTCCGGCGGTGCCGACAGCCGCACCGCGGCCGACAACGCCACCGTCCGCAACGTCTTCATCATCGGGCCCGACAAGAAGATCAAGTTGGTGCTGGTCTACCCGATGACCACCGGCCGCAATTTCCAGGAAATATTGCGGGTGATCGATTCGCTGCAACTCACCGGCAAGCATCGCGTCGCCACCCCGGCCGACTGGAAGCAGGGCGAGGACGTCATCATCGCCGGCTCGGTCAGCGACGACGAGGCCAAGACGATCTATCCACAGGGCTGGAAATCGCCAAAACCCTACATCCGGATCGTGCCGCAGCCGAAATAACGCGCACGGTACTGAAAACAAAGGGCGCCCGGCCGAGCCGCGGCGCCCTTTTTCGTTCAAGCATCGTATTGGCAACGAAGCCCGGTAGCCCGCATGAGCGAAGCCACATGCGGGGCACAGGACCCGGATGTCGCTTCGCTCATCCGGGCTACGGATCTAAATCCTCGCCGCATTGGCGTTGACGATGATGACGCCGGCGCCGACGCGGCGCCCTATTTCCGGGTGTTCAATCCGATCCTGCAGGGCGAGAAGTTCGATCCCGACGGCGCCTATGCCGGGCGTTGGGTTCCCGAGCTTGCGGGCTTGCCCCCTCGCCTGATCCATCAGCCATGGACCGCGACGCCGCTGGAACTCGCGGGCCCCGGCGTCACCTATCCGCCGCCGATCGTCGACCACAAGGTCGGTCGCGAACGCGCGCTCGCCGCCTACGCCAAGGTGCGTAACGGTTGAAAGCACTTGCGCAAATCTTCAACTGCTTGGAGAATTGGTTATACTTGCAGCTTCACTAACCTCGGGGGATGACATGAACGACGACACACCAATTCTGGAGCAGGTCACCGACGCCGTCGGCGGCGCCGTTGACGCGACAAAGGACGCAGCCAAGACCGTGGCCAAGAAGGTCAAGAAGGCGGCCAAGAAAGTCGCGAAGAAAGTGACGCCGGCGAAGAAAAAGAAAGCGGCGGCGAAAAAATACGGCAAAAAGGCCGCCAAGAAAGCCAAGAAGGCGGCCAAAAAAACGGCGAAGAAAACCGCCAAGAAGGTGACGAAGAAGAAAAAGAAGGCCAAGAAATCGAAGCGCTGAGCGCTTTGCGTTTGCGAACAGCCTCCGGGTGAAAGCCCGGGGGCTGTTTCTTTATGACTTCATCAAGCGGTCGCGGGACGGTTGACCAGAAACACCGCGGCGGCGCAGGCCACCATGCCGGCGATCGCGGCGGCATCGAGCCGTTCGTCGAACAGCACATAAGCCATCAGCGCGGTGGTGGCCGGCACCAGATAGAACAGGCTGGCGACCTGGCTCGCAGCCTGGCGGCGGATCAGCCAGTACAACAGCCCGATCGATCCGATCGACAGCATCACCGCAAGCCAGATCACCGACACCACGAATTCGCCGGTCCAGTGGACCACGCGGGTCTCGAACAGCCAGGCGCCAACGGCATAGAGAACCAGCGCCGAGAAAAACTGCACCAGATTGCCGGCACGCCAGTCGATCCCGCCGCAAAAGCGCTTTTGATAGAGCGTACCCAGCGTGATGCTGACCAGCGACACGCCGGACGCCAGCCATCCCCAGCCGGCTTCCCCACTCATCGGACGATTGTGCAGGATCAGCACCGCGCCGCCGAGGCCGAGCAGCAGGCCGCCCCATTGCAGCGGCGTGACGCGCTCGCCGAGCCAGCGGTTCGCCAGCGTCGAGGTCAGGATCGGCTGCAGGCCGGGAATCAGTGCGGAGAGGCCCGCCGGGATCGAATGCGCAATCGCCACGGCCGTGCCGGCGAGATAGAAGCCATGCACCAGAAGGCCGGCGACGATGCTGTGGCGAATGCCGGTCCGGTCCGGCCATTGCGGACGCCAGATCGCCACGACAACCGCCATCAGCGCCACCACCAGGGCCATCCGGATCGCGAGATAGGTCAAAGGCTCGGCCGCCGCGAGCACGTATTTGGTGCCGATGAAACCGGTGCTCCACAGCAGCACGAAAATCACCGGCGCCACGCGCGCGGCGATGCGTTCAAAATCATGATTCATTTGCTGCCTGAGTGCCCGATCGTGTGCTATGCGGCAATGCCAAATTGCGCGGGGCCACGCGCCGCGCAACGCAGATCGAACCTTTGAGGAATCGCTATGGACGTTCGCGCCGCCGTCGCCATTGCCGCCGGCAAACCGCTCGAGATCACCACCGTCCAGCTCGACGGCCCGCGCGAGGGCGAAGTGCTGGTCGAGATCAAGGCCACCGGCGTCTGCCACACCGACGAATTCACGCTGTCCGGCGCCGACCCCGAAGGCCTGTTTCCGGCCATTCTCGGCCATGAAGGCGCCGGCGTCGTGGTGGACATCGGCCGCGGCGTCACCTCGGTCAAGAAAGGCGATCACGTCATTCCGCTGTATACGCCGGAGTGCCGGCAGTGCCCGTCCTGCCTGTCGCGCAAGACCAACCTGTGCACCGCGATCCGCGCCACCCAGGGCCAGGGCCTGATGCCCGACGGCACCTCGCGCTTTTCGCTCGGCGGCAAGCCGGTCCATCACTACATGGGCACCTCGACCTTTGCGAACTACACGGTGCTGCCGGAAATCGCGGTGGCGAAAATCCGCGAGGACGCGCCGTTCGACAAGGTCTGCTACATCGGCTGCGGCGTCACCACCGGGATCGGCGCGGTGATCAATACCGCCAAGGTCGAGGAAGGCGCCAAGGCCATCGTGTTCGGTCTCGGCGGCATCGGCCTCAACGTGCTGCAGGGGCTGCGGCTGGCCGGCGCCGACATGATCATCGGCGTCGACATCAACAACGACCGCAAGGCGTGGGGCGAACGCTTCGGCATGACCCACTTCGTCAACCCCAGAGACCTCGGCAAGGACCTGGTCCCGCACCTTGTCGACATGACGAAATCGGGCGCGGACCAGATCGGCGGCGCCGA
>JAQGJF010000359.1 GCA_028290765.1 Tardiphaga sp. | reverse complement strand
TTTTTCGCTGCTTCGCCCCGGCAGCCTGACCGAAGCCCGTGCGATGCTCGACGCCGAACCGGGCGCCGTTGCGATGGCCGGCGGTCTCGACATCATCAACCGGATGAAAGACGGTTTCGCGCCGCCGACCCTGGTAGCGCTTGCCGGCCTCGAGGATTTCGCTGCCATTCGATTGTCGCCGGTACAAGACGCCATCGAGATCGGAGCCGGCACCTGTCACGACGCGCTGGCCACCAGCAACCTGGTGCGCGCGCATCTTCCGGATCTCGTGCATTGCTGGAGCCGGATCGCCAATATCAGGATACGCATGCAGGGCACCGTCGCCGGCAATCTGCTGGCGGCGATGCCAGGGTATGAAGGCGCCACGCTGCTGTCCGCGCTCGATGCGTCGCTGTCATACGCGTCGAGCGAGAGCCTCCGCACATCGATCCATGTGGCGGAGATCGGCGACGCCTGTGAGTCATTTTTTCAGTCCAGGCCGCTGGTTGAAAGCGTCACCGTCCCGTTGCCGCCGGCCCGGACCACCCGACGCCTGGTTTACGACCGCAGCCTGCGGCCAATAATGTCGGTCGCCCTGCGGCTGGATCATGCCGGCGGCAGGGTCGAGAACGCCTGCGCCGTGCTGGGCGGCTGCCATTCGTGGCCGTTTCGAGCCGAGCTGCCGATCGCGGACCTGCGGCTATCCGATCTCGATACGCGGGCCGACGACATCTCGCGGCAGGCCTTTGCCGACATGCCTGCACCAAGCGTGCCATGGTTCGGAATCGCGGGATATCGCGAGAGCGTCGCACCGGTGCTGTTGTCCCGCCTGATCCGGGAAATCACGTCGTGAGTTTGACGGGCAAGATGGTGTCGTTCACGCTGGATGGTCAACCGGTCCGGCTTGCCGCCGGATCGCCGCGGGTGCTGGCCGATGCGTTATCGCAAAGCTGCGGGCGCGGCAGCGTGCGGGTCGCGTGCGATCACGGCGCCTGCGGCGCGTGTACCGTGCTGGTGGACGGCCGGCCGTTTACATCGTGCAGCACGCTCGTCGAGACCATCGAGGGCCGGGAGTTGACCACCGTGCAGGGGCTGCAGGGGCCCGGATCCACGCCGGGCGCGCTCCAGCGGGCCTTCGTCGATGCGCAGGCTTTTCAATGCGGCATGTGCACGCCCGGCATGATTTTGCTGGCGAAGGCGCTGCTCGATCGCCACCCCGATCCCAGCCGCGATGAGATCCGCAGCTGGATGAGCGCCAGCATCTGCCGCTGCACCGGTTATCGGGTCATCGAGGAAGCGATCGTCAAAGCGGTGGCGGCGCGCTGCAAGGCGTCGGATGACGGCCCCCGCTGGCGCCCGGAAGACACCGCCAAGGTCACCGGCCAGCCGTTCTTCCTGGTCGACACGCATTTTCCGGATATCGCGGAAATCAAGATTCTGCGCAGCCCGCATCCGCATGCCCGCATCGTTACGATCGATGCCGGCCGCGCGCTCGAATTGCCGGGCGTCCTGGCCATCATGACCGGCGACGACCTGCTCAAGCTTCCGACCCATACTTACGGCCTGTGGATCAAGGATCAACCGCTGCTCGCCGTCGGGCGCGTGCGCCATGTGGGGGAGCCCGTCGCCGCGATTGTCGCCGTGGACGCGGCCACCGCCATTCGGGCGCTGTCGCTCATCGAGGTCCGTTACGACGTCCTGGACGCAGTCGCTACTCCGGCCGAAGCGACATCGCCCGGCGCGCCGGTGTTGTTTGACCGACCAAGTCCTGGCGCGATCCCGGCCCATGGCGTCAGCGTCACCACCGCGATGGAGCCCGCGCCGAACGTGCTTTATGAATTCCGTCATCGCGTCGGAGAGATCGACGCGGCCTTCGCGGCTGCCGACCACGTCTTCATCGACGAATTCGCCTTTTCCCGGATGGCCCATGTTCATCTGGAGCCGTCGGTCACGCTGGCTCGCCCGGTCGGCGACGGCGTCGAGGTGTGGTCCTGCAATCAGGATCCGTTCCTGCTGCGGCAGGAGATTGCCGGGATTTGCGAGCTTCCCGAACACGCCGTGCGGGTCCGGACCTTGCCGATCGGCGGCGGCTTCGGGGCCAAGAGCTATTGCAAGATCGAGCCCCTGGTCGTGCTGCTCGCCCTCAAGATCAACCGCGCCGCGCGCCTGACCCTCACCATGGACGAAAGCATCGCGTCGCTGTCGCAGCACGCCGCGACATTGCGCCTGGAGACCGCCGTTTCCAGCAACGGGCAATTTCTCGGGCGTCGCTCCGATATCGTGCTGGACGGCGGCGCCTATGCGGATGCCAGCCCGCTGGTCGCCGACAAGGTCGGCTATCGCATCGGCGGCCCCTATCGCTGGCCTGCCCTCGACAGCCGGGCCATCGCGGTCCGCACCAATACCGTACCTGCCGGCTCCTTTCGCGGCTTCGGCGGCACGCAGGCGTCCTGGGCCTCGGAGAGCCAGGTCGACATGATCGCGCGGCGGCTCGGCATCGATCCGCTCGAGATCCGGCGGCGCAATTTGCTGCAGCCGGGCGAACCCTATCGGGCGGGCGACAGCGAGATCGATTCGGACCTGATCGCCGGCCTGGACCTCGTTGCCGAAAAGATCGACTGGAGTTCGCGGACGAAGCCGGACCGGCCTCACCGCGCCCGCGGCAAAGGACTTGCCATCGGCTTCAAGGACGGCGGCGGGCAAGGTCGCTTTGCCCAGGCCCGCGTCAAGGTGACGGCCGACGGCAGCGCCATCATCAATTGCGCAACCGTCGACATGGGCCAGGGCGCCACGGAAGCGTTCCGGCAGATCGTCGCCGGCGTGCTCCGGCTCGATCCCGGGCGGATTGCGCGCGCCGCCATCGATACCGACCAGACGGCCTTCGACCAGGGCACCCATGCGAGTTCGGCAACGGCCGTCACCGGCGAAGCGATCCGGCGCGCGGCGGTGGCGGTGCTCGACAAGATCCTGACCTTCGCCGCCGGGCAGCTTGGCTGCGCGAAGGCCGATCTCGATTTTGCCGACGGCCATATCCGGCGCGGCAACACGGCGACGCCGCTGGCCCAGCTCGTTCGGCAATACTACGGCGGCATGGGCGCCGAATTCGCCGGCGACGGCGAATACAAGATCGAGGCGGATTCCGCCGCCGCCCTCAATGCCCCCATCGTCTACTGGATGCCGAATTGGGTCGGCGCGGAGGTCGAGGTCGATACCCAGACCGGCAAGATCACCGTTCTGAAGCTGGTATCGATTGCCGATGCCGGCAAGGCACTGGTGCCCGAGGCGGTGCGCGGCCAGATCGAAGGCGCATCGATGCAGGGGCTTGGTCAGGCGCTGTTCGAACAGATGGTCTTTGACGGCGCTCGCCTGGTGACTTCGACGCCGCAACAATATCGCGTCCCCCTGATGTCGGACCTCCCGGCGGACTTTGAATCGATTGTGCTGGAGCAAGGCCTGGCGCGCGGGGCGCTCGGCGCCAAGGGCGTCGGCGAGGCTGGCATACTCGGCGTGGCCAGCGCGATCGCAAATGCGCTAGAGGATGCCGTGGGGGTCCGCATCACCTCGCTTCCGCTGTCGCCCGACAAGGTGCTGGCAGGGCTGCAGGCGAGGAGCAGGACACAGGTTGACTGAGCGCCGACCACCGCTGCGAACTGGTGACGTACCGACAGAAATAATGACGAAAGAAACAGCGGATGCTGAAGTCAGATCTTCCATCGAAAACAACGAGACCGGGCACAGGCGCGAGATCATCCCGTTCGCCGGTGGCGGCAAAACCAAAATCGCGACCGCGCGACGCCATTGCCACGGCGGAACGCATCCTGAACGCCGCGATCGCCGAGTTTGCGGAGAACGGCTATGCCGGCGCCCGCATCGACGCCATCGCGCGCGGCGCTCAGGTCAATATGCGCATGCTCTACCACTACTTCGGCAGCAAGGACGCGGTGTATTGCAGGGTCCTCGAAACCGTTTTCAATGACATCAGGCTGCAGGAGCAGCGCCTGAAGCTCAGCGACCGCCCGCCTCTCGAGGCAGTTACCAAGCTGTTCGAGTTCACCTACAATCACTTCGCGGCAAACCCGCTCTTTATTCGTATTCTGGCGCATGAAAATCTGCTCGGCGCCAAATATCTGACACGGTCCAAGCATGTCTCGACGCTATCGTCGCCATTGCTGGTGGCGATCCGGGAGGCGCTCTCGCGTGGCGAGGCGGATGGCGTCTTTCGGCGCGGCATCGATCCGCTGCAGCTCTATGTCAGCATGGTCGCACTGAGTTATTTTCACATCTCCAATGCGCCAACCTTGTCGCATTTGTTCGGGACGAGCCTGACGGCGGCGCAGTGGAAAGCACAGCGACGCAAGCATGCGACCGAGATGATGATCGCATTTCTGAGCTTTGAGCCATCCGCTGAAAGCGAGGGGAAGCAGAAAGCGGCCCCGCGCCTGCGGAGCCGGTAGACGCCGCTCCCGGCAGACTTCATACCGGCGCAGGGTTCAGCCGGGCAAAACCTTGCTGGGTCCGATAGGGATAATAGGGATAGGCTGGCATGACATCGCTCGCCGCATTCAACCGCGCCAACTGTTCGGGTGCGAGAGACCATCCGATGGCGCCCAGATTGTCGCGCAACTGAACTTCGTTGCGGGCGCCGATGATGACCGACGATACGGTCGGGCGGGTGAGCAACCACGCCAGCGCGACTTGCGGAATACTCTTGCCGGTTTCGTCGGCGACCGCCTGCAGTGCATCGATCACATCGTAGAGGCGCTCGTCGCTGACGGGTGGCCCGAATTGCGCGGTGGCATGGAGACGGCTGCCTTGCGGAAGCGGCTGCCCGCGCCTGATCTTGCCGGTCAATCGTCCCCAGCCGAGCGGACTCCACACCAGCGCGCCGACGCCCTGATCAAGGCCGAGCGGCATCAGTTCCCATTCGTAGTCGCGTCCGACCAGGGAGTAATAGACCTGATGCGCAGCATAGCGCGGCCAACCATTCTGTGCGGCGATCCCCAGCGATTTCATCAATTGCCAGCCGGAGAAGTTGGAGACGCCGACATAGTTGACCTTGCCCGCACGCACCAGCATGTCGAGCGTGTAGAGGACCTCGTCGATCGGCGTGCCGGCATCGAAGGCGTGAAGCTGCAGCAAATCGATATGGTCGGTGCCAAGCCGCTGCAAGGAGGCGTCGACCGCCCGCACCAGACGATGCCGTGACGAGCCGGCATCATCCGGACCATCGCCCATCGGCAGGCTGGTCTTGGTTGAAATCAAGAGCCGGTCGCGCCGGCCCTTGATGGCCGCGCCAAGCCGTTCTTCCGATCCGCCATTCGAATAGACGTCCGCGGTATCGAACAGGGTGACCCCGGCATCGAGACAGATGTCGATCAGCCGGCGCGCTTCTTCGGCGCTGCTGTTGCCCCAGGCGGAGAACAGCGGTCCTTCGCCGCCGAATGTGCCGGTGCCGAAGCTCAATGCGGAAACCTTGAGCCCTGAGGCGCCCAGATGGCGATATTGCATGTTGGTCTTCCTTGTTGGTGGGTTGCCGGTTACGCGTTCGCCGGGACCAGCCGGCGATCGAGGTGCGCGCTCCACAGCGCGACGGCGAGGCCGATGAGGGTGATCGCCGCGGCGACCAGCGGCAGGGCCGCAAATCCAAGTCCGGCATCGATGGTCACACCTCCCGCCCATGCGCCGAGCGCATTGCCGAGATTGAAGGCCGCGATGTTGAGGCTGGAGGCGAGGTTCCGTCCGGCGCTTCCGGCTTTTTCAAGCACGCGAAGCTGAAGCGGCGCGACCGTGGCGAAAGCCGCAACGCCCAGAAAACCCATCAGCAGCACCGTCGGAATCTTCATCGACAGAGCCGGCGCCAGCGCGACGAGCACGATGGCGAGGCCGGCCAGCGTTCCGATCAGCGCGCGGGTCAGGCCGCGATCGGCCAGGCGGCCGCCCATGACGTTACCAATGGCCAGCCCGGCGCCGAGCACCAGCAGGATCGGCGAAACGGCGCCTTGCGAAAATCCGGTGATGCGGGTCAGGATCGGCTGGATATAGGTGAAGACCGTAAACAACCCGCCGAATCCGAACACCGTGATCGCGAGACCCAGCAGCACCTGCGGCTGCGCGAGAGCCGCCACTTCGTCGCGCAGAGATGTCGGTGCGTCGTCGCGGCCGACATGGTCCGGTACAAAGACCGCGACAATGGCGAAGGCGATCACGCCGATCAGTGCGACCGCCCAGAATGCCGCGCGCCATCCGAGCAGCAGGCCAAGCCAGGCCCCGAACGGCACGCCGAGCAGCGTGGCCACGGTGAGGCCGATGAACATGGTGGAGATGGCCGAAGCGCGTTTGTTGGGCGCGACCAGTCCGGTCGCCACCACCGATCCGACGCCGAAGAACGTGCCGTGCGCCAGCGACGTCAGCACGCGGGCGGCCATCAGCCAGCCATAGCTCGGCGCCAGCGCGCAGGCGGCGTTGCCGAGCGTGAAAATCGCCATCAACGCCAGCAGCACCGCCTTGCGGGGCATCCGCCGCGTCCCGAGCGTGAGCAGCGGTGCGCCGACGAAGACGCCGAGCGCATAGCCCGAGATCAGCAGGCCGGCGGTCGAAACCGAGACCTGCATGTCGGTCGCCACCTGCAGCAGCAGGCCCATGATGATGAATTCGGTGGTGCCGATGCCAAAGGCACCGGCGGTGAGCGCATAGACGGCAATGGGCATGGCGGCGATTCCGGGCAAGGGGACAAAGCGGGACGGAGAAAGGACTTGTCGGACCGACATGGTGCGAAGCAGCAACCTGAATTAGACCGCGACAGCTCCATTCATTTATGAGATGAATTCATCATGCCTCGCCTGGATACCAACCGCGCCGCCGAGATGGAGGTGTTTGTCCGCGTCGTCGATCTCGGCGGCTTCACCGCGGCTGCGCGCGAATTCCGGCTAACGCCATCGGGCGTGAGCAAGCTGGTGTCGCGGCTGGAAAGCCGCCTCAACAGCCGCCTGGTCAATCGGTCGACGCGACGACTGCAGCTCACGCCGGAGGGCCAGGCCTTCTACGATCGCGCGGTGCGCGTGCTCGCCGACATGGAGGAAGCCGAGCGCGAAGCGGCGGTCGGCGCTTGTCCGCGTGGCCATTTGCGCGTCAACAGCAACCTTCCGTTCGGCATGCGCCACATCATGCCGCTGGTGCCGCGGTTCCTGGCCGAGCATCCCGAGATCACCCTCGATCTCGTCTTCTCGGACATTGTCGTCGATCTGATGCAGGAGCGCGCCGACGTCGCCATTCGTGTCGGTCCGTTGCGCGACTCCGCTTTGATCGCACGCAAGCTTGGCTCGAGCCGGATGGCCGTCGTCGCGACGCCGGAATACCTCGCCAGATCGGGCACACCCACCAATCCCGACGACCTCGCCACGCACAAGGGCATCGGCTGGACCTTTGCCCGCAGCATCGGCGGCTGGCCGTTCCGACACGGCAAGGCAACCATTGAGATGTCAGCCCCGCCGGTGGCGCGCGCCAGCGATGGCGAGGCCGCGCGCGCGCTCGCGCTCGGCGGCGTCGGCCTGGCGCGGCTCGCGCTGTTCCATATCCGCCCCGACATCGAAGCCGGCCGACTGATACCCGTGCTTCAGGATCTCAATCCGGGCGACTGCGAAGACATCCACGCCGTCTTCCTTGGCCAGCGCGGACCGCTGCCGGCGCGGGTGCGCGCCTTCATCGATTTTCTCGGCGAGAATATCCGGCTCGATGATCTCGATCTGGAGCGCACGCAAAACGGCGAATGGCGGGTCAGGTCTGCTCGGGCCCCGCGGCGCTAGAGCGGGATGGCTTTTAGGTTGGTTCCGGCGGCGCCAACTCCGTCATTGCGAGAAGCTCTTGCGACGAAGCAATCCAGTCCTTTTTCTTGACTCCTGGATTGCTTCGCTTCGCTCGCAATGACGGGGCTGATGTCGCCAACCTGACTTAGAATCATCCCGCTCAAGCCGCACGGGAATGTTATTCGCGGAGCTGGCGCCGGCCGGTCAGGCCCAGTTCGCTGGCAACGCCGTGCAATCTCTTGTCGTCGGTCCAAAACTCCGCTCCCGCGGTCAGCTGCGCCGCGGCGAGCAAATGAGCGTCGACATATCCGACACCGCGCCCGAACAGGGCGTGACGGTCGATGAAATGCAGAACTTCCGCGTCGGTGGCGATGCTGGCATGGGGCAGGTCTAACAAGGTATTCAGCACCACCTCGCGCTGACGCAGATTGGCCAGGGCCAATTCGCCGATGACACATGGGTGCACCAGGACCTTGCCGGCCTCCAGCAGCGCCGTGAGCGCCTCGTGGCCTGCGCGCAGGTGATCGACCCAGATCGAGGTGTCGACCAGGATCACGCCGAGGCAGGCCGCCGCCGTGGCGGCGCTTTCAGGCCGGGCTCGCTCCCACCCAAACGGGCCAGCCGCCGCGCACTCTCGCGCTCGATGAGAGCCTTGAGGGCCTCGCGAACCAGCGAAGATTTTTCCGTCAGGCCGGTAAAGGCCTGCGCTTTGGCCACCAGGTCGTCATCCAGCGCAAGAGTCGTCCGCATGCCTTTCAATCTCCATCCGAGGCACGATATTGTCATCGTTTGATGATCATATCAATGCCGCGGGGAAGCCGCACCGACAACCGCTGCCAAGTGCTCGGCTGCCAAGTGTTCAGCATGCGGCACGATCGGTAAGTTTCCGGATTTGCTATGTGATGCCGGTTCCATGCGCCCTATATCGGCGTGGAAGCCGGGACCAAGACCCGGCGCGAAAGGTGACGGCACTACATGAAAAAGATCGGTTTTCTCTCCTTCGGACACTGGACGCCCTCGTCGCAGTCGCAGACGCGCTCGGCCGCCGATACGCTGCTGCAATCGATCGACCTTGCCGTTGCGGCCGAGCAGCTCGGCGCGGACGGGGCCTATTTCCGGGTGCATCACTTCGCCCGCCAGCTCGCTTCGCCGTTCCCGCTGCTGGCGGCGGTCGGCGCGAAAACCAGCCGGATCGAGATCGGCACCGCCGTCATCGACATGCGCTACGAGAACCCGTTCTACATGACCGAGGACGCCAGCGCCGCCGATCTCATCGCCGGTGGCCGCCTGCAACTCGGCATCAGCCGAGGCTCGCCCGAACAGGTGATCGATGGCTGGCGCCATTTCGGTTTTCGGCCGGCCGAGGGCGAGAGCGACGCCGACATGGGCCGGCGCCATGCGGAAGTGTTTCTCGACCTGCTGCGCGGCGAGGGATTCGCAAAACCGAATCCGCGGCCGATGTTTCCCAACCCGCCCGGCCTGCTGCGGCTCGAGCCGCATTCGGAAGGCCTGCGCGAGCGGATCTGGTGGGGCGCCGGCTCCAACACCACGGCGGTGTGGGCGGCGAAGCTCGGCATGAACCTGCAGAGCTCGACACTAAAGAACGACGAAACGGGAGAAGCCTTCCACGTGCAGCAAGCCGCCCAGATCCGCGCCTACCGCGCCGCCTGGAAGGAGGCCGGCCATGCGCGGGAGCCGCGGGTCTCCGTCAGCCGCAGCATCTTCGCGCTGGTCGACGATCGCGATCGCGGCTATTTCGGCGGCGAGCGCGAGGGTGACGACCAGATCGGATTCATCGACGCCAACACCCGCGCGATCTTCGGCCGCAGCTACGCGGCCGAGCCGGATGCCCTGATCGAACAGCTCAGGAAAGACGAGGCCATCGCCGAAGCCGACACGCTGCTGCTGACCGTCCCCAACCAGTTGGGCGTCGCCTACAATGCTCACGTCATCGAGGCAATCCTGACGCAGGTGGCGCCGGCGATGGGGTGGCGGTGAGGGGGCGGCGGACCCTCGCAACGCTTCAAACCAGCCGCCGCCGTTCTCAGACGGCGGCGGGTTTTATGCAGCTACGCTACGCGGCCCTGCCCTTCTGCTGCTTGTTGAAGGCCTCGGCCCGTTTCGCCAGCTCCTTCGGTTCGACGTCCTCTTTGTGCGTGGCGACGTACCAGCTGTTTCCGGACGGATCCTTCACGCCGCCGCTGCGATCGCCGTAGAACATATCCATCGGCTCCATGACATTGCTGCCGCCGGCCTTGAGCGCCTGCTGGTAAACGCTGTCGACGTCCGGAACGTAGAGGTAAAGCGTCGATACCGTCGCCTTTGCCATCTCGCTTTCCTCGGCGATCATGACCCGGGAGTCGCCGATGAGGACCTGCGCATGCATGATCGATCCGTCCGGCCGCTTGATGGCATCGTGGGAAAGCTTGGCACCGAATGCCTGCTTCA
>JAQGJF010000413.1 GCA_028290765.1 Tardiphaga sp. | reverse complement strand
TGGAATGGAAATGTGATGAGTGCCTTTTCTTTGAACCGGCGGCGTATCCTCAGCCTGTGGCTGCCGCGCCTGCCCATCGACCGCATCAAACGCCAGCTCGCGCGCAGCAACGCCGCGCCGGCTAAAGATTCCAACGACGATCCCAGTATCGTCGTCGCCAAGCAAAACAATGCGCTGCAGATTTCCGCGCTGGATGATGCCGCCGCGCGTCTTGGGCTTGACATCGGCCTGCCGCTCGCCAATGCCCGCGCCATCTGTCCGCAGTTGGGGGTGTTCGATGCCGATGAAGCGGCCGACGCCCGGGCGCTGAATGACATCGCCGACTGGTGCGACCGCTTCACGCCGCTGGTCGCGCTTGATCCACCGCACGGCCTGTTTCTCGATATCACCGGCTGCGCCCATCTGTTCGGCGGCGAGGCCGCGATGATGGCGATGCTCTGCGGCGCGCTGCAGCGGCAAGGTTTTATCGTAGCCGCGGCGATTGCCGGCACACCGGTTTGCGCGCGGACGCTGACCCGCTGCACGCCCGGCCGCATCGTCGTGTCAGGCGAAGAAGCCGATGCGGTGATGCCGCTGCCGGTATTTGCGCTCGGCGCCGACGATGCGATCACAAGCGGCCTGCGGCGCGCCGGGCTGAAAACCATCGGCGATGTCGCCTCCCGGTCGCGTTCCGAAATCGCCGCGCGGTTCGGCGCTGCGTTCACGCGCCTGCTGGAACAGGCGCTGGGGCAAACCGATGCGCCGATCAGCCCGCGAAAACCGCTGCCGGAATACATCGTGGAAAAGCGTTTCGCCGAGCCGGTGGCGACCGAGGCGGTGATCTCGGCGACACTGGCCGGTCTCGCCCGCACCCTGGTGCTGGCGATGGAACGGCAGGGCAAGGGCGCGCGGCGGCTGGAGGCCAGTTTCTTCCGGACCGACGGCGCGGTGCGGGCCATCGCGGTGGAGACCGGTCAGCCGGTGACGCGCGGCGAGGTCATCGGCCGGCTGTTCCGCGAGCGGCTCGAGGCGATCGCCGATCCGCTCGATCCCGGTTTCGGCTTCGATCTCATTCGGCTTTCTGCCGGCAGAACCGAAATCGTCGTGCAGCAGCAGCGCGATCTCGACGCCAATGTGCATGACGATGACGAGTTGGCGGCGCTGATCGACCGCATTGCCGCCCGCATCGGCGGCAGCCGCGTCATGGTGCATTTGCCGCAGGGCACCCATATTCCGGAACGCGCAGGTGAGGCGGTGCCGGCGCAACATCACCTCGTCGCCGCCAATCATGCGAGCTGGCCGGCGCGCACCGAAAGCGAGCCGCCGCTGCGGCCGCTGCGGCTGTTCGAGCGGCCGGAACAGATCAACGTGATCGCGGAAGTGCCGGACGGCCCGCCGGCCCGGTTTGTCTGGCGCCGCGCCGCCCACGCCGTGGTCCGCGTCGAGGGTCCCGAGCGGATCGCGATGGAATGGTGGCGTACGCAAGGCGAGTTGCTGACGCGGGATTACTTTCGCGTCGAAGATGAAGTCGGATTGCGGTTCTGGCTCTATCGCGACGGGCTGTACGATCGCGAGATCGAGCAGCAGGAGGGCAGGGTCATTCAGCCAAACTGGTTCATGCACGGGCTTTTCGCATGAATGCGCCCTATGCCGAGATCGGCGTCACCACCAATTTCTCGTTCCTGCGCGGCGCCTCGCAGCCGCAGGAATATGTCCATCAGGCCGGAGAGTTCGGCCTGCACGCCATCGGCATCGCCGACCGCAACCCGCTGGCCGGCGTGGTGCGGGCCTATGCCGAGCTGGAAAATACCGAGCTTGAATCCGTCCCGAAACTGCTGATCGGCGCGCGGCTCGTCTTCATCGACGGCACGCCGGATATCCTGGCCTATCCGCGCGACCGCGCCGCCTATGGCGGGCTCTGCCGCCTGCTCAGCAAAGGCAAATTGCGCGCCGAGAAGGGCGAGTGTCATCTGCGCTTCGACGATCTCGACGAATTCAGCGAAGGGCAGTTGCTGGTGCTGATGCCGCCGTACCGCTTTGACGCCGATGCGCTGGCGAAAACACTGACGGCCATGCGCGGCATCCGCACCGAGGGCGTCTGGCTCGCCGCCAGCCTGTTCCATCGGGGCGACGACAAGCGCCGCCTGGCCCGCTTGCAGGGCGTCGCTTCCATGGTCCGGGTGCCGCTGATCGCGACCAATGACGTGCTCTATCACGCACCGGAACGCCGGATGCTGCAGGATGTCGTCAGCTGCATCCGCGAGAAGACCACCATCGAGACCGCGGGCCTTCTGCTCGAGGCCAATGCCGAACGTCATCTCAAGCCGGCGGCGGAGATGATGCGGCTGTTTCGCCATTATCCGGACGCGATCGCCGAGACCCTCCGTTTCGCCGGCCGCATCCTGTTTTCGCTCGATCAGCTCAAATACCAATATCCCGATGAGCCGGTGCCGCCGGGCAAGACCGCGCAACAGCATCTGGAGGACCTGACCCGGCAGGGGGTCGAAAAATATTATCCCGGCGGCATCGATGAGACGCTGCAGAAGACGCTGCGCAAGGAGCTCGATCTGATCCAGAAACTCGATTACGCGCATTATTTTCTCACCGTTCACGACATCGTCCGCTTCGCGCGGTCGCAAGACATTCTGTGTCAGGGCAGGGGGTCGGCGGCCAATTCCGCGGTCTGCTTCATGCTGGGGATCACCTCGGTCAATCCGGTCGAGATCGATCTGTTGTTCGAGCGCTTTTTGTCGGAAGAACGCCGCGAGCCGCCCGACATCGATGTCGATTTCGAGCACTCGCGCCGCGAAGAGGTGATGCAATACGTCTTCAACCGCTATGGCCGGCACCGGGCGGCGATCGTCGCCACCGTGATTCATTATCGTCCGCGCTCGGCCATCCGCGACGTCGGCAAGGCGCTCGGCCTCACCGAAGACGTCACCGCGGCGCTGGCCGATACGGTGTGGGGAAGCTGGGGGACGGGCTTGAGCGAGATGCAGGTCAAGCAGGCAGGCTTCGACCCGCACAATCCGATGATCTACCGCGCCATCGAGCTTGCGACCGAACTGATCGAATTCCCGCGCCATCTGTCGCAGCATGTCGGCGGCTTCGTGCTGACCCAGGACCGGCTCGATACCTACGTTCCGATCGGCAACGCCGCGATGGACGACCGTACCTTCATCGAATGGGACAAGGACGACAACGACACCCTCAAGATGATGAATGTCGACGTGCTGGCGCTGGGCATGATGACCTGCATCAGCAAATGTTTCGATCTGATCGCTGACCACAAGGGTAAGCGTTACGAACTGGCGGACATCCAGTCGGAGGACGACGACAAAGTTTATCAGATGCTGCAGAAGGGAGAGTC
>JAQGJF010000317.1 GCA_028290765.1 Tardiphaga sp. | reverse complement strand
CCCCGGCACCGGCAGTCAAGGGCTAACGTCTGATAGCGCAGGTCGATCGGCGTTTCGACGGGAGCGGTCGGACACACGGCGGTCGCTTTCCTGTTCCATCCCGGCGTGATGATCGTTTCCGTCGTTGGAGTCATCGATGTCCGTCCAGTCCGCCATCAAGCGCATGACCGCGCCCGATATTCGCGCCCGCAAGAATGCCGAACCGATCGTGATGCTGACCTCGTATCACGCGCACACCGCTGCATTGGTCGATCGGCACTGCGACGCCATTCTGGTCGGCGATTCCCTGGGCAATGTGATGCATGGCTTCGAGACTACGGTGCCGGTGACGCTGGAGATGATGATCCTGCAGGGCTGCGCGGTAATGCGCGGCTCGCAGCACGCGCTGGTCGTGGTCGATATGCCGTTCGGCTCATATGAGGCCTCCCGGGAGCAGGCGTTTCACGCCGCGGTGCGGATCCTCAAAGAGACCCAGTGCGGCGCCGTCAAGCTGGAAGGCGGCGCGCGGATGGCGGAGACCATCGCCTTTCTGGTCGAACGCGGCGTGCCGGTGATGGGCCATATCGGGCTCACGCCGCAGTCGATCAACACGCTGGGGTCGTTTCGCGCGCAGGGGCGCGAGGAGGGGACGTGGCAGCCGATCGAAAACGACGCCCGCGCCGTCAGCGAGGCCGGTGCGTTCAGTGTGGTGATCGAGGCGGTGGCCGAGCCGCTGGCGCGCAGAATCACCGAAACCATCGCGATACCGACCATCGGCATCGGCGCCAGCGCCGCCTGCGACGGACAGGTGCTGGTGCTGGAGGATATGCTGGGTCTCACGCCACGGGCGCCGAAATTCGTGCGCCGCTACGGCGATCTCGGCCCCATGATCGAAGCGGCAATCGAAAGCTATGCCACCGACGTCCGGACCCGTGCCTTTCCGGGGCCGGAGCATGTCTATGGCATGAAGGCCGCGAAATGACCGATGGCATCCGGGCTGCGAATGACTGACGGGCTTCCCGATATCCTGGCGAGGAATCTCTCCGTGATATTTTGCGGCATCAATCCCGGGCAGACGGCAGCCACGGCTGGTCGGCATTTTGTCAATCGGAGCAACCGGTTTTGGCGGGTGCTGCATCTTTCCGGTTTTACGCCGGAAGAGATCAGGCCGGAGAATGACCGTTCGATCCTGACTTATGGCTACGGACTGACCACCGCGGTAGCGCGTCCGACCCGGCGTGCCGATGAGCTTTCGCGGGAAGAACTCGCTCTCGCCGCGTCGATGCTGGAGCAAAAGATTGCTTTATTTACACCGCGCAATTTGGCCTTTCTCGGCAAAGCGGCTTACGCGGCGATTGTCAAAAGCCCCGAAGTTCAATGGGGCCGTCAGGCCGCGCCGTTCGCAGGGGCGCCGGCCTGGGTGCTGCCCAATCCGAGCGGCCTCAATCGCAATTTCAGCCTCGATGCCCTGGTTGCCGCCTATCGAGAAATGCGCCTTGCGATGCTGGATTCAACGTCTCCTTCGCCGTGAGGTGACGAACGATTGCCGCATTGACACGTGCCGGATCCGTCAGCGGACCCATATGTCCGGCGCCTTCGACGACCAAAAGCCGCGTCGTTGGCAATTGTCCGAGGATTGCAGCGATGACGCGGGTCGGAGCGGGCGCGTGCTCGCCACGCAAGATCAGAATCGGACAGCGCAGTTCGGCATAGCGGGACAACGGCGTCGTCTCGCCGAGCAGGGCGGCGAAATCGAGCGGTGCCTTCGGCGCCCAGCGCATCAGGGCCTCATGTGCCGAAGGCAGCATGGCGGCCCATGTGCCGGGTCCACCCCAATAGTCGACGAAGCGTGCCGCCGCGCCGCGATAATCGCCGGTGACGATGCCGTTGCCGGTCTCGCGGGTGATGGCTTCGATCTCGGCCAGGGCCGTTTCGGCCAGGGCCGTTGCCTCGGCCGTTCCCTTGGCCTTGAGAAGATGGAAGGCGGAAGGTTCGTAGAGCGCGAGGCTGGCAATCCGGTCCGGACGCCGGATCGCGACATGCAACGCGATGCCGCCGCCGTAGGAATGGCCGACGAGGTGTACCTTGCGGCCGGTGCCGTCGATCAGCGCGATGGTTCTCGCCGCTTCGTCCGCCAGGGTAAAGACGTGGTTGCCGGTCCACGGTCCAGCTGTCTCGCAACCATAATGCTAGGGCGCGACCATCTCATAGTCCGTCCCGAGTGCCCTCTCGAGCGAGCGCAATTGGACGGCACTCGAGCCGGAACAATGCAGGGCGATGACCAGTTCACGAGGCATCGGCCGTGCCGAGGCAATTGCATTGGCGCGCATGGTTCACGCCGGCCCGCGCAGGAAGGGCACCAGCATGGCCACACGCTTTCGGTAATGCCGATACTCCTCGCCGAATAGCTCGATCAGGTCGCGCTCCTCGAGTGTGATGCCGACGAAAATATAGGCGGTGGTCACCGCCGCAAAGACGAGGTGCCCGACCGTCATCACTGGGGTCGCCCAGAATGCGATGATGAAACCGAGATAGATCGGATGCCGCACCAGCTTGTAGAGCGCCGGCGTCTTGAAACGCGGATCGGACGCGGATCGGCCCGTGAGGTTGTTGACCACCTGTTGCAGTCCGAACAGTTCGAAGTGGTTGATCATCAGCGTGCTGAGCAGCACCAGCAGCCAGCCCAGGATCGACAGGCCGGTGATAACCATCGCCAGCCGCGGGTTGGTGACATGCCAGACCACCGTCGGGATCGGACGCCACTGCCAGAACAGCAGAACGAGAGCCAGGCTCGCCAGCAACACATAGGTGCTGCGTTCGACGGATTTCGGAACGAACTGTGTCCACCATCGCTTGAACGATGGCCGCGCCATGACGCTGTGCTGCACGGCGAACAGCGACAGCAGCAAAACATCGACGATGAGCGAGGTGCCGATCCCGGTAACTATTCCGTCGTCGATCGCCTTCGGCACCAACATGCCGGCGACGAAGCCAACGGCGTAAAGGAAGGTGAAGAAGAACACGAGATAGGCGGCAATCCCGTATAGAAGCGCCATCATTCTGGACATCAATCGTACCTTTCCTCAGCGAAGCACCCGGGGTCATCCGCGGCGGAGCCGTTGATCCAGGGCTTCGCGCAGAAGGCTAGCAGTGCTGGTTTGCTGCGGGATTTCAGAAACGGGAAAACACGTTACAGATGAAATGTAGTGCAGTTGAATTTCGCCAAACGAGTGTTCGCGGGTTGTAGCGGCCTTCACTGCGGCGATCTGTCGGTCGATATCTTTTGGACGTGTCAATTGTAGCCCTGTCCATCCGTGACGAAACAGGGATGTAACCCGGCCAAATTATCCGGTGTCTGCATTGAACGATTGCAGCAACGGAGAAATAGTTATGCTTGGAAAAAACCTGGCCGCGGTCGCGGCGTTGTTGGTGTTAGGCGGATCAAGCCTGGCTCATGCGGGATCGACGATCTCGGACAAGCGTTACTGGCCGGGGGATACGCGGTCGGAGTTGAGCGGGTATCCGCCGATGGCCGCATTTGATTCAGTTTATTTATCGTCGTCTCGGCAAAGAGGGCCGGTGAACGGCGACTTTGTCGCGAGACCTGCGACGGGCAACACCCAATATCGGGGAGGCCCGAAGTCGCCGTACTGAGTCTTGGCGAAACAGGTCGATTGTCCGCCATTAACCAGGTCGTGCCGTGCCCGTGCCGGCACGACCTTGCGACTGTGACACCCACTGCCAATCTCAACCCGTCTAGAGATGCGCCTTTGACAGCAGCATGTGGATGCCCTTGTTGCCGTCGACGAGCTGGGTGACCCGCAGATTGCCGGCGAGCGAACACAGCATATAGGCCTCGTTGCGCGTCAGATTGGTGCGGGCGCAGACATGCTTCACCATTTCCCGCACCGCCTGCTTGGCGGCATCGTCGAGGTCTTCGTCGAGGCCGATCGACATCAGGTGCGTCGCGCTTTCGGCGAACGGCCAGTTCAGCTCCATGTCCTTGCGGATGGTTAGCCGGAACGTACCGGTGACGCCGGTTTCCAGCGCGGTGATGCAGACCTCGCCATCGCCCTGGACGCCGTGGCCATCGCCAGCGAAAAACAGGGCGCCTTCGTTGAAGACGGGCAGATAGAGAGTCGTGCCGGTACGAAGCTCCTTGTTGTCCATATTGCCGCCGAAGGCGCGCGGCACCGGCGAACCACATCGTCCCCAACTGGGCGGCGGCGCCGTGGCGATGATGCCGAAGAACGGATCGAGCGCGATCTCCGTTCCCCACGGCATCAGGCAGACGTTGCGCGCGCGATCGATCACCGGATGGATGGTCTCGTAGTCGGTGAATTCGTCCGGCAACGTGCCGAGCAGCGGCAAGATCGAAACGAACCCCCAATCCTGCCGCACCTTTACGTCGAGGATGTCGACCTGCAGCGTGTCGCCGGGCTGCGCGCCTTTGATGAAGACCGGGCCGGTGATGAAATGCGGACCCGGCCCCGGCGGCAGCGTCTCCAGCGCTTTCATGTAATCGGCCGGGACGCGGCTCAGGTCGTCGGGCAGGGTCTCTTTTCCGCCGGCCGGGAAACTGTGCAGGGTCACGGTGTCGCCGGAGCTCACAGTAAGCACCGGAGGGGTAGCGCTGTCGAGGTATCCCCATACCATATT
>JAQGJF010000305.1 GCA_028290765.1 Tardiphaga sp. | reverse complement strand
GTCAGAGCGCTTCGCCCGGCGACGCCGACGCCGCCATCGAGTACTCTCGCCGGGCGGCGCGCACGGCCGAGAAGAGCCTCGCCTATGAGGAGGCCGCGCATCATCTCGGCAACGCCATCGAGGCGCTCGCGCTTAAGCGAGGCGGCGACGATCCATTCCTGGCAGAACTGCTCTGCGATCTTGGCGAGGCCCAGGTTAAGACCGGAGATCTCGCGGAGGCACGAAAGATCTGCCACCGGGCGGCCGATATTGCCCGCCGGGTCAAAAGACCCGACCTGTTCGCCCGCGCGGTTTTGGCGCCCGGACGATACCTCGGCCTCTCGGGGGTGACCGATCACGGCTTTGTTCAGTTGCTCAATGAGGCGTGGGCGATGCTCGACGACTCGGGCAGTCCGCTCCTCGTGCAAGTGCTGGCAAGATTGGGAATTGAACTCTATTGGTCTGAGCGCGAACAGGCTGTCGTGCTGTGCCAGCAAGCCGCGGATATGGCGAGAGGGGTCAACGACCCACACACTCTGATTGTGGCGCTTTGGGGCCGATGGCTTTCGCTGCGAAACCCTGACAGCCTCGAGCAGCGCCTGGCCGACACCTGCGAAATGATCACGGTCGCAGAAAACGCAGGCGAGCGGGATTTTGCGCTTGAAGCGCGATTCTTTAGGGTCGCCGATCTGCTCGAGGCGGGCAACATCGTCGGCGCCGACGTCGAGCATCGCGAATACTTGACCGCTGAAACTGAACTACGCGATCGCTTCAGGCGTGGACTCCTACTCGAAGGAATGCGTGCGTTGATGGATGGGCGGCTCGATGACTCGGAAACTTTGGCGAAGCAAGCATTCGCCGCCGGCCAGCAGAGCGATCGGCCGCTCACGTCAAACTCCTTCCTGATCCAGCACGGCATGACGTTATGGGAGCGAGGCCGTTTTGGCGAACTCGAGTCGACGCTTCGGGGGTTCATCGCCCAATATCCCTTGATCGTCTTCGCGCGTTGCGCGCTACAGCTTATCCTACTTCAGAAGGGTCAACCGGACGACGCTCGTGTAGAGTTCGAGCGCCTGGCTGAAGACGAGTTTCGCTTTGTGCAACGCGACTGGAACTGGCTGCCGTCCATGTTCGTGCTGGCCGACGTTTGCGCCGATCTCGGCAACACTCAACGCGCGGAAGTCCTCTATCAGCTCCTTGCGCCTTATGCGTCGCGCAACGCCATGCTCGGCAACGTTTACACCTACGGCTCGGTGGCATATGCGCTCGGCAGGTTGGCCGCCGTCCTCGGGCGCTCCGACGACGCGGAGGCGCATTTCGATGCGGCACTGGCGGCCAATCGCAGAATCCGGGCGACGGTCTGGCTGGCTCACACGCAGTGTGAACTTGCGCGGGTGCTCCTGGCGCGCAACGCGGCGGGCGACTATGCGAGAGTGCAGGAATTGATCGCCAGCGCGCGGCAGACGGCCGAAGCATTGGATCTGGTTCGCCTCCAAAGAAAGCTGGAGCTCTTTGCGGCCGTGAGGTCGCCAAGTCTTGTCGAGGGCGTAGCGGCGGCCGAAGCCAGCTCTCCACTCGAATTGCGGTCCATGGCGCAAAAGCGGCCAGTCCGGATCGAGCGTAGGTTGTCAGCGATACTGGCCACCGACGTGGTTGGCTATTCGCGGCTCATGCACAGCGATGAAGAGACGACGCACGCACGTTTGATGGCGCTCCTAGCGGACGCTGTCGAGCCGGCAATCGCGGAGCACGGCGGTCGCGTCGTGAAGAATACCGGCGACGGGTTCTTGGCGGAGTTTCCGAGCGCGGTCCAAGCGGTTCGGGCTGCTGTGCAGTTCCAGACCCGCATTAAGAAACTTACGATCGCTGAGATGGAAGACAGGCGCATTGCTTTCCGCGCGGGCATTAATATCGGCGACGTAATTATTGAGCCGCATGATATTTTTGGGGACGGCGTCAACATCGCAGCCCGCCTTGAGGGGATCGCCGAACCCGGGGGTATCTGCATATCGTCTTCGGCTTACGAACAGGTTATCGGCAAAGTCGCGATTGAATTTATCGATCTGGGCGAGCAGAGCCTCAAGAATATTGCTCGTCCGGTGCGCACCTATGCCGTGGTCTTGAAGGAGTCCGGATAACCAGCAGTCTTTGAGACGGTTGCCCCAAATCATCAGAACGTCGCCGTCGCTTTCAAATCTGATCCTGCGACTAAGAGGCCTTTTCTGTAAAGTGTGCGGTATAGATTATCGAGCAGTGCAACCCGCTATCGCCAAGTTGTGGCGCGTAAGACTATTTCAGCAGAATCCCGAAGCCGCGCTCGCCGCTGCTCGCCGAGCAGTACAAGCGACTGCCGGGCAGTTGCTGTAGTATGGATATGTCATCATCTGCCTCACGAGACTTGAACGCCGCCAAAAGGTTACAGTTTTCCGGGCGTCCGGTTTGGGTCTTTTCCTGTCGCACATTACTTTTGCTCACTTCAAAGAAGAGCTCTCTCTCCGCCGCGGGACTACCGGGGGAACCGCCCCACATGTCACTTATTGGCACTTAGCTGACACAGTCGGTGTGCCGAATGTCCGGTTTGCGCCAGAAGCGGACGTTCCGACCAGGTCAGCTTTTGACCCTGAGCCGAAGTGCCATCCGTTCGCACGCACCTGTGCGGAAGCCGCAATAGATAGCCAGCTGTGAAGAATTCGCCCTTACAGCGGGCCACTCTTTGCCTTGATCATATCCAGAATGTTCAGCCTGCGGCTGCGCTGCGGCATGTGTCTGAGCAGATCTAAGGGATCCCCCACAGTGGAATCGGATTGCGGTTCTTCCCCACGTGGCGTAACTTTCCCCTGCGCATAGCTCATTCGAAAGCAATCTGTCGGGTTCGGCCTAGCGGGAGAGAGCGATGGCGGATCAGGTCTCATGGCACCTTTCCGGTGACTATTTCGAAAATTGCAGTTGCAGCATCGTGTGTCCGTGCCTCGTGTCAGCGGCCGCCCCGTTGACCGCGCGACCGACCGAGGGCTTTTGTAACGTACCCCTGATCTTCCACATCGAAAGTGGCCGCTATGGCGACATCGCGCTCGATGGACTCAATGTTCTGGTTATCCTCCACGCGCCTGGGGTCATGGCGGACGGAGACTGGTCGGTGGCCACCTATGTCGATCAGCGCGCCGACGATGGGCAGACCGAGGCCATAGCTGCGATCTTCAGCGGCGCCGCCGGTGGTCCTATGGCCGCGTTCACACCGCTGATCAGCAAGAATCTGGGGGTGAGCAAGGTCCCGATCACATTCCGGATCGACGGCAAGACGCGGTCCGCGGAAATCCCGGGTATACTGCACATGTCCGTCGATCCGTTGCCGACCATGCATCCGAGCGGGGAAATGTGGGCGAACATCGGCCATCCGGTTGCCCCCGACAAGATGGCGTTGGCAGTCGGCGCCCCCGGCAATACGTTCAGCGATCATGGCATGCGCTGGGATAATTCCGGCAAGAACGGCCTCTATGCGCCGATCCGCTGGTCGAACCAGGCGTGATGCAGCGCCTGATACGGCCCTGCGACAAGGCCGGCAACACTTATCGCAAATGACCTACAGCACCCTGGAAACCGTGCTGCGGCGCGATCGCTGGGTCGTCGGCGGCGCGATCGGGATCGTTGTCGCGCTGGCATGGGGCTATGTGCTCTGGCTTGCCAACGACATGGACATGGGCGGCATGGACATGACCGGGTTCCGCATGATCCCGGCCGGGATCGGAATCATGTTGCCGGACAACGAGCCATGGCGAGCGATCGAGTTCGCGTATGTGTTCCTGATGTGGGCGGTGATGATGGTCGGAATGATGGCGCCCTCGGCGGCGCCCATGATCCTCATGTACGCCAGCGTCGGTCGACGGGGGAAAGCGCAGGGCAAGCCGTTCGCTGCGACCGGCTGGTTTGCGGCCGGTTATCTCCTCGCTTGGAGCGGCTTTTCGCTGGCAGCAACCTTTCTCCAATGGGTGATCGAGCGGGCAGCCCTGCTGGATTCCCGGATGGGGATCGCCAGCAACCTGCTCGGCGCAATCGTGCTGATCGCGGCGGGAGTCTATCAATGGACACCGCTCAAGGACGTCTGCCTCGCCCAGTGCCAGTCGCCGTTTCAGTTCCTGATGCGCCACGGCGGCTTTCGCGACCACCGGCGAGGCTGCCTGCTGCTGGGGCTTCGGCACGGAGGCTATTGTGTCGGCTGTTGCTGGGTTTTGATGGCGCTTTTGTTCGTAGGCGGGGTGATGAACGTGCTTTGGATTGCACTTTTGACACTGCTTGTCCTTTTGGAGAAACTTACGCCAGTCGGACGATGGATCGCGCGTGCCGCCGGCATTGCATGTGTGGCCGCGGGCGCCTGGCTGCTGGTGTCCTTGCCGCAGTGATGAGCAACCTACTTGATGTTCGGTTCGATTTGCCATCAGCAACACCGCACGTGTAACTCGACCTTACTGTCGCTCCATTAGAGCGGGATGACTTATCTTCGAATCGTCATCCCGCTCTAACTTATTGTTTGAGCATGATCTTATCCGAAAACCGGTACCCACTTTTCGGGATCATG
>JAQGJF010000301.1 GCA_028290765.1 Tardiphaga sp. | reverse complement strand
AGCCCCTTGAGCAGGTACGAGTCGACGAGATGCGCCACCACTTCGGTGTCGGTCTCGGAGGCGAATTTCGCGCCCTGCTTCTCGAGCTCGGTGCGCAGCTCGCGAAAATTCTCGATGATGCCGTTGTGAACCACGGCGACGCCGTCGGCGGCATGCGGATGCGCGTTGTTCTCGGTCGGCTTGCCGTGGGTGGCCCAGCGGGTGTGTCCGATGCCGAGATGACCTTCGAGCGGCTTCGCCTGCAGTTTCGCTTCGAGGTTCTTCAGCTTGCCCTCGGCGCGGCGGCGCTCGAGATGCCCGCCTTCCAGCGTCGCGACGCCGGCCGAGTCATAGCCGCGATATTCGAGCCGTTTGAGCGAATCGACCAGTTGACCCGCAACCGGTCCGTTCCCGAGAATCCCGACAATGCCGCACATGCGGATCAATACCCCCAAATCGTCGAAAATTGACGAATGCCACGCAGGTTTGTCTTAACGAGTTTGGCAGGCGCCAAGGTACTCAATAATTATTGCCGATTGAGACAGGGTTAAGCGGATGGCTTAACGCGTTGGGCGCACCGCATATCTCCCGCCGGTCCGTTCCCGCATCGCCCGAATGCGGCCGGACGATATTGCCGCGGGCGTGAACCGCTTCACATTTGAAAGTTCTCGCCTGGCTTAAACGTTGGCTGCGCAGCCAACGGAGGCCATCATGCAAAGATATCCCGATAATCTGAGCGAAAGCGATCGTCGAGTTGTCCACAAATGGACGCTGGCGTCGCTCGGCGTTTACGGGACACTTCTGGCGGGTTTCATTTTATACGCGGCTTTCAACCCGGCGCCCGCCCCTGTCCAGCTTGCCTCCGAAGCCGCGTCGAAAGCATCGGCGGTGAAGCCGTCACAGGACAATATTTTCGACAAATTCGCCAAGGTGACGCAGCGGCGCTTTTGCGGTCAGGTTTCCTGCTAGCCGGCTTTCGGTTTCCTGTTGCGCGACTTCGTCTCGCGAAAATGCTTCGCCCAGCCCTCACGCACCGTCTGCTGACTGCGTTCCAACGCCAGCGCGTCGTCCGGTACGTCCTGGGTAATCACCGAGCCCGAACCGATAAAGGCGCCGGCGCCGATTTTCACCGGCGCGACCAGCGACGAATTGGAGCCGACGAAGGCACCGGCGCCGATCGTGGTCTTGTGCTTGTCGAAGCCGTCATAGTTGCAGGTGATGGTTCCGGCGCCGATATTGGCGCCGGCGCCGATCTGGGTGTCGCCGATATAGCTCAAATGATTGACCTTGACGCCGGCTTCGAGCACCGCCGCCTTGGTCTCGACGAAATTGCCGATCTTCGCGCCCTCGCCGAGCGATGTGCCCGGGCGCAGCCGCGCATAGGGCCCGACCGACGCGTTCTTGCCGATCGAGGCCTGAACGATATGGGAAAAGGCATGGATCACCGCGCCGTCGGCGATTGAGACGCCGGGGCCGATCACCACGAAAGGTTCGATGGTCACGTCGCTGCCGAAGCTGGTGTCGGCGGCGAGGTAGACCGTTTCCGGGGCTATGAGCGTCACGCCGGCGTCGAGCGCGGCCTGCCGCAGCCTGGTCTGCATCGCCTGCTCGGTTTCGGCGAGCTGAGCCTTGGTGTTGATGCCGCGCACTTCGTCCTCGCCGGTTTCGATCACGATGGCCTTTAGTCCGAGTTCGCGAACAACGGCCACCGCGTCGGTCAGATAATACTCGCTCTTGCGGTTGGCATTGCCGATTTTTTCGACGATTTCCAGCGCGCGCCGGCCATCGAAGGCCATCACGCCGGCGTTGCATAGCGTGACGGCGCGCTCTTCGGGGCTGGCATCGGCGTGCTCCCGGATCGCCACCAACTGATCGCCGTCGATCAAGAGCCGGCCGTAACCGGTGGGATCGGCGGCGCGAAATCCGAGCACGGCGAGCGCGGCGCCGTCTTGCAGCGGCGCGCGCAGGCGCTCGAACGTCGCCGCCGAAATCAGCGGCGTATCTCCGAACGCGATCAACAGATCGGCGGCGCCGCGCGCGATGGCTTGCCGCGCCGCCAGCACCGCATGCGCCGTTCCCAGCCGGTCCTGCTGAACGAAGGTCTCCGCATCCGGACGCATGCGCCTGACTTCATCGGCCACCGCCTGATGGTCGGGTCCGATCACCACGGCGAGCGACGCGCCCTCGCCCGTCGGAGCCGCCGCCAGGACATGGGCCAGCAGCGATTGGCCGGCCACCGGATGCAGGACCTTCGGCATCCCGGATCGCATCCGCGTGCCCTCGCCGGCCGCAAGTACGATGGTAAGGCTGGTTCTTGCGGTCATCCGAATCCTTATCGTCGCAGGTTGCGCGCGCCGGCCGTCGTCATAAAGCGTTTTTCGATCGTTGGGAAACCTGATTCGCGCGTCTGCGACGTCCGGGATTCCGGATTGGGGCACCATTTCTGTTACTGTTTAGCGGGTGATTCGCCGGGCCGCTGGGGGGCCGAAGACGCGTTATGGCAAGTGATCGCGACAAATGGGCCGACAGTCTCTCGGCCGATCAATCCGGCGGTTGGCTGGCCGGATTTCTGGCAGAGGAAGATGAATTCGACCGGCGTACGTTATGGCGTCTCGGATCGTGGGGCATCGGCTCGGTCGCGGCCGTGGTTGTCGCGCTGTTTGCCAATCAATCGTCGCTCGGCGTTCGGCGCGACCAGATCGCCGCCACCAACCTGATGAAACAGTCGCAGCAGATCCAATGGGTGGCGAAGGAAAGTCAGAACGAGTCCCGACGGCTGGCCTCGGCCGTCGACACGTTGAACAGTGATCGCGACCGCCTGTACTCTCGCGTCTCCGTTCTGGAACAGGGATTGGACACGGTTACCGGATCGATCGCCCGTCAAAGCGTCGCCGCGGCTTCGCCAGCCCCTTCCACGTCGACGTCTCCGGCGCCGACCGCGCCCGAATCGTCCACCGTATTTCAGACCGGAGCGCCGCCGTCCCTGGTGGCCCCGCCGCCCGTGGCAGCGCCCGTGACGACGATGGCGGCTGCGACGACGACCGCGGCCACCTCCGACACCGCCCCCGCCGACAAGGCCCCCGCCGACAAGGTTGCCGCGGACAAGCCGAACACGGTCGCAGCACTTCAGCCGGACAAGTCCCTGGCGGCTTCTCTGTCGAATTCCTCCGCGGTCGCACCTGCCGCACCGCCCGTGCGGCCGGAACCGACCAACAAGGCATCCGCGGCGGCGATAACCGCGCCGCCTGTGACAACGACGGCGCCGCTGATGCCGTCCAAATCGATCATGGCGCCGCCCGATCCCGCCGCAACCAGGCTCATCGAACCCGAGCCTTCGGCCGATACGGCGCCGGCCCTGCCGCCGCCGCAGACGGTCGCCAATGCGCCGGCGATGGCCGAACCGGACGCGCCAGCGCCGGCGCCGGTGCTCCCCGCCATTGCGGTTCAGCGCACCGAGTTCGGCGTCGATCTCGGCGGCGCCAATTCGGTCGACGGCTTGCGCGCCTTGTGGCGCGGCCTGCTCAAGTACCGGGCCAACAAGGCGTTGACCGAGTTGCGGCCGATCATCGTGGTGAAGGAACGCAGCAACGGCTTGGGCATGCAGTTGCGTTTGGTGGCCGGGCCCCTGAACGACGCGGCCGCCGCCGCAAAACTCTGCGCGACGCTGACCGAAAACGACCGTTCCTGCGAGACCACCGTGTTCGACGGCCAGCGTCTCGCCGTCAACAACGACAGCAGTTCCAAAAGCGACGCCAACGCCAAGAGCGACAGCAACGCGCCGGCTCCCGCCGTTTCAAACAGCCATCGCGCGCCGGCCCCGACGCGATCGTCGCGCCGGCGCGGCAACTCGAAAGGCGCCAAGGTCGAAGAGCCGGCGCCCAAGGATGCGGCGAAGCCGGCATCACGGTCGCTGACGTCGTTTCTTGGGCTGCGCTGAGGGTGGAATGATGAGGAGTTGTGATCCCTCCCCCTTGTGGGGAGGGTCGGCCGAGCCTGGACGATGCGAAGCATCGTCCAGAAGCGGAGGCCGGGGTGGGGGTTCACACGTGCTATCCCGTCGTTGTTCACCCCCACCCGACCAGCCTTCGGCCAGCCACCCTCCCCACAAGGGGGAGGGATAAGGAAGAGAAGCGTAGGGTTGTCCCGACCCGCGATCAGCCCCATAATCGCGTCATGAAAAAAGATCCGTTTCGGCTCACGCCCTACCAGGTGCAATGGCTTCTGGTCGTTGGTTTCCTGACCGTCGGCTACGCGCTTTATCTGCGCTATCTCGCGGTCGAGTTTTCGAGTGTGGCGCTGGCCTGCGACGCCGGCCTGCCGACCATGCTGTGCAAGACCCGGATCCTGGTCACCGCGCTGTTTCGCAATTCGGTGTTCGGCATTGTCGCGCTGATCATCGCGACGCTGAATTTGATCCGGCCCTCGATCGTGCTTTTGACCGGCGGGCTGGTCGCCGCTGGATTCGGAATTGTGCTCTACAATATCGGCCTGTCGGGCGTCGCGATCGGGCTGCTTATTTTGGGATTTGCGCGGCCCGCGCCTGCCACAGCGTGACGCCGAAGGTCAGGTAGATCGCGCAGGTCCACAGCGACTGCCAGTTGTCCGGACCTTCGTTGAAGCCGATGTAAAGCGCCGACGCCACCAGCAGTGCCGCGAATACCGCTTCCGCGATCGGGCGGACGCCGGTCTGGGGACGGTTGACGATCATCAGGCCCGCGAACGGCACCACCGCCATGCCCAGCGACGCGAACGGAAAATCCCGGTAGCGCGGATCGAACACGAAGCCGAGCGCGGTTTCGGCCGCGATCAGCGTCGTCACCGCCAGCACCAGACCGAACAGCGCCGTCGTGACCGACCGGGTTCGGCTTGGCTGCGGCCCCAACAGTTCCAGGAATGTCGGCAGCGAGCGGCCGGACATCAGCGCGTGAGCCCCCAGCAGCGGCGCCGTGACGCCCGCCGCCAGCAGCAGGCCCCAGCGCAGCCAGCCGCCGAACCCATAGCTCTCATACAGCATCTTGTCGGCGGCGACGCCGAGCAGGATTCCGGCCGATGTCGCCGACAGCGCCACGGCCACCCAGGAGATCAGCCGCGGCGACCACGGCCGGCGCCGCAGCGTCAGCATGGCGGTGCCGAATACCAGCACGCTCAGGATCAGCCCGCCTCCCATCTGCCATTTCCACAACGGATAATTGCTGACGGCGATCCCGGCCGGATATTTCAGCGCGCGCCGGTCGGCGTCGATCAGCCCCCAATAGCCGCCGACGGTGCCTTCGAGCTGGCGCTTCCACGGCTGGTCATAGGCTTCGATCAGGTTGACGCGAAACCCTTCGCGTTTGGCCAGATCGAGAATTTCCGACACAACCCGGGCCTGGTTGGTGCGTGAAGGCAGCGCGCCGTCCCGCATCCGGCCGGCGCTGGGCCAGCCGGTCTCGCCGATCAGGATTTCCTTGGCTGGAAACGCCACCGCCAGCCGCTTGCGAATCGAATCGACATGGGCGGCGGCATGCTTGGCGCGTATCGGAAAATCTTCCCAATAGGGCAGAATATGAATGGTGACGAAATCGACCGTGTCATAGACCTCGCGGTTGCGCAGCCAGTATTCCCACACATCGGCATAGGTGACCGGGACCGAAACCTGCGACTTGACCGAGCGGATATTGGCGGCGAGGTCGGACGCGGTCATTTCGCCGCGCAGCAGCACTTCGTTGCCGACCACCACCGCCGAGATCACGCCGGGATATTCCTTGGTCAGCGCCACGGCGGTCGCGATCTGCGCGACGTTCTTGAACCGGTTGCTGCCGAGCCAGATGCCCTGGATCACCTTCAGCCCGACCTTGCCGGCCAATGCGGGAACCTGGTCGAGGCCGTTTTCGACCGAATAGGTTCGCACGCAATTCGAAATCTCGGCGAGCTGCGCGAGGTCCTGGGCGATCTGCTCCGGCGCGATCTGGGTCGTTGGGTCGAGCGGGCTCTGGGCGCCGCGGAACGGCGCGTAGGACACGCATTCCAGTTTCGCCGCCGGATCGATCGGCGCGCGCGGCAGCGTCACCGGCGTGGCCAACCACCACCACACCGCGACGATCGCGCTCAGGGATACGACAAGAAGCGCCAGCGGCGTGCGAAGGGAAATCGGTTCCGTCCTCCAGGAATCTTGTCGATTAGCGAGGCTTGTCGATTAGCCCGTCACCGGCCGTCTGCCAAGAGAGCACATCGTCGCCGGCCACAGGCTTGTGGCCAAGCTGGTCGTTAAGTCTCATCGTTAAGCTTGTCGTCCACCGGCTTTACCACGAGCCGATAAACTTGCGCGATTGCTGGACAAAATCGAAAATGTCCGTCATGGAATCGGGGCGCGTCCCCGCCGCATTGGGGACCTATTTGAACGGCATCAACCGGCCGTCTCAGAGGGTGCGCGGACAGGCAACAAAATCGGGGACTTTATGCGTCGGCTGCTGTTTGGGTTCCGGAATGTTGTGTTGCGTTGCCTCGCCGTCCCCGGCCTTGCGCTGTCGATCGGCGTCGGCGCGGCGATTGCCCAGAGCGGCGATCTTCGCGCCCAGGACCAGAAGCCCGCGGCAACCAATCCCGCCGATGCGGTCAAGGACAGCCAGCGCAAGACCGACGAATTCGTCGAGGCGGCGCAGGTCCTCAATGGCCCCGCCGGAAATCCCGAATGTGTCTGGCTCGGCCGGCGGGTCGTGCGCCTGATGTGGCTCGACGACCTCGACACCGCGTTCCGCCACCTCGATTTGTACGACCGCTTCGGCTGCCCCGGCGGCCACGTCCAGGCGGCGTTCCGCTGCCTGACCCGTTTCGGCGGATCGATCGATCCCAAGGTCGCCGAAACCCTGAACGGCCGGGTCCATGCCTGCTGGAT
Source organism: Tardiphaga sp. (assembly GCA_028290765.1). Next base: position 78 of record JAQGJF010000301.1, on the reverse strand, counting down.
CAATCCCGGTGCGCAGCCCCAGGCCGCGACCGCCGCGCAACCCGCCGCCACGGCAGGAGCCGCGACGCCGGCGCCGGC
>JAQGJF010000407.1 GCA_028290765.1 Tardiphaga sp. | reverse complement strand
ATGGCGGCGACGCCCCACGTGCGCAGCTCGCGGGACGGCAGGAAATACGACCCATAGACGGTGATCCACAACCCCGTGCCCGTGCTGAGCGCGCAAGGCGATTTGGAGCGGGTGCCGGCGAAACTCGCCCGCATCAATCCCAAGACCACGCCGCCCCGGGTGGTCAACAGTCCCTCGCTGCTGACCGGCGTCGCGGTCTGCGCCTGCTGGATCCGGAATGACCCGAACTGGGACAACCAATCGGCTGGGTCGCTCGTACTCGTACTATTCCTGTGCGGTTTTGCCCTTCTGCTGGCAAAGCGAAGCAACCTTTTGCAAAGCCGCGCTCGCTCCTCAACTGCTTGTCGAGAGGTTTGACACGGCTTGTTCAACCTCCCTACCTTCCAGGAGGGCATGCCGTCTTCGAAAAGCTGCGGGTTGGCCAAGAGTGCTTCGACGATGATATGATCGAAAGCTTGCCTAGGCGGTGGCAACAGCCGCCCGCGCTTTAATTTTGAGAACAGTTGCTTCTTTACTTTTATGTTAATCGCTTCCCGACGTCGCTTCATATGTATCGCTCCTTGAACAGTGAACGACATGTTTCTGACAGCCGCCGTCAGACTCCAAAATGTTGCAGAGGTGTACAGGTCCACTGCGACACCCCTGAAGGACTTGTCGAATAAGCCAATAAAATCAGGCCTATTCTTCGAAATTGTACCCCGCCCGATTGCGCGAATAGCTCTTCATTCGCTCGGCAAATTTACGAGGGATTTTTGGAAGAACGCATGGGGCGGGAGCAACAGACTCGGGAAGCGCCACGTATTCTGATTTGGGCATAGATCGGCGGTCGAGTATGGGCATCGCCAAGGGTCATTTCGTGGAATGGCACGGCAAGCCTGTGTTGTCGGTCAAGACTGGGTTCGCTTCTGCGGTGCGGATTGCCGGCCTTGACGTGACCGTTGGTAATGTCACGCCACACACCCTGCGGCATACGGCAGCGACTTGGTTGATGCAGCGTGCCGCCCCTATGTGGGAGGCAGCGGGCTTCCTTGGCATGAGTGAGAAGACCCTTCGCGACACCTATGGCCATCACCACCCGGATCACATGCGCGGCGCAGCCGAAGCGATCGGCTCGCGGCCCACGCCGAAAAAGGTAGCGTTGGTTGTTTCATTGGTTGAGGAAAAAGCGAAGCGGGCGGAGGTAGTACAACCCACTGATTTCATTGGTGGGCCCGGCAGGACTCGAACCTGCAACCAGACCGTTATGAGCGGCCGGCTCTAACCATTGAGCTACAGGCCCCGCCGGTCGCGTGGCGACGGTGCCGACACCCCATACAATGATGCATGCCGTGCGGCAATCGCTACGTTTCGGGACGCTTGTGCCGGCGCTGGTCGCGATCCACGAATCGTCCCGGTTTTGAGCCGGGACCCAGACGCCGTGTCGTCTCTTTTAGACGCGGAGACAGTGGCCTTTTTTCATCGCGGACGCCCGGGGGGTCTGGCCAGGCTCAAAACCGGGACGATGCGTGGGGAGGTTACGACTCCCTACGGACGCTCGATCTCGTGGACCGCATCGCCCGAACACTACTTCCCCGGCGCCTGCAATTGCCCGGAAGCTCCCGCCAGCCCTTCGAGGTAATTCGCGGCTTCGGTGATATCGGCGACGATCTCGGCTTCCGCTTTTTCGGCGTCGCCCGCGATGATGGCATTCATGGCGGCGGTGTGGTGATCGGATCCCTTCAGCGACAGCACGTATTCCGGGATCACGAAGGACAGCGCCGGACCGCAGCGCAGCCACATGTTCTCGATCATCTCGACCAGCAGCGGCACGCGCGACATCGCATAGATCTCGAAATGGAACTGGCGGTGATGGTCGAGATAGCTCTCCAGCTTGCGGGCGGCGATCAGCGCGTGCATCTGCGACAGCCGCGCTTCGAGCTGGCGCAGCGAGCGGGGGTCGCGCTGCCGGGCGGCCTCGCGGGCGGCGCGGCCTTCGAGCGCGCAGCGCACGATCGTCAGTTGTTTCAACTCGGCCACGGTGAGGCGGGGCACGATCGCCGCATTGCGCGGGCCCTGCTGCAGCACGCCTTGCGCCACCAGGCGGGTGAGGGCGTCGCGCACCGGGGTGATCGACGTGCCGAAACTTTCGGCCAGCGACCGCAGGGTCAGGACCGCGCCGGGCTCGTAGCGGCCTGCCAGCAGCGCGTCGCGCAATTGCGTATGGGCGAGATCCCATAACGGCTCGCGTTCAATCCGCTTCAGCGTGGCGCCTTCGGCATTCGACATCGTCTGCTCGTACCTGACTCGCGGCGATCGATAAATTGTGGCGCCGGGGTGCCATCATACCGGTTGACGGCTCGACGTTGTTTGTTGTAACAAACAACAAAACAGGAGGAAACACAATGCGGTTGATGAGCGCGCTGGTCGCTAGTCTTTTGACATTCTCCGTGGCCGGACAGGCACTTGCCGAGCCCGGCTTCCCCAAGCGCGATATTACGCTGGTCGTGCCGTGGAATGCCGGCGGGTCCAACGATGTGGCCGCCCGGGCTCTCGATCCGATCCTGCGCGAGCAGGGCATCAAGATCGTCATCGAAAACGTGGTCGGCGCCACCGGCGTCATCGGCATGCGCCGGGTCGCGGCCGCCGCGCCCGATGGCTACACGCTGGGAATGGGAACGAGCTCGACGCTGGCGCTGATCGCGCAGAACAAGGCGGAACTGAAGAACAGCCAGTTCACCCACCTCGCGCGGGTCTCGACCGATCCCCTGATGCTGCTGGTGGCGACCGCGGGTCCGCAGAAATCGCTGGACGATTTCATCGCGCATCTGAAGAAGAACCCCGACAAGGTGTCGATCGGCACGCCCGGCAGCTACAATCTCAACCACATCTTCGCGTCGATGACGGCGCGCGCCGCCGGCGTCGGCTTTCTCAACGTGCCCTATACCGGTGGCTCCAAGGTGGTCGCCGATCTGCTCGGCCAGCATGTCGAGGCGGGTGTTCTAAAACCGTCGGAAACCATCGGGCAGATCCAGGAAAACCTGCTCAAGCCGATCGGGGTCTTTGCCAACGAGCGGCTGGAAATGCTGCCGGATGTGCCGACCTTCAAGGAAAAAGGTTTTGACGTCTTTCCCTACGGCCCGGTGGTCCAGATGGCCTATGTGGTGGGCCCGGCCAATCTGCCGGAAGATATTCGCGAAAAGCTGATCACCGCGTTCCGTGCCGCCATTCTCGATCCGCGCTTCAAGGACTTTGCCAAGAAGAATGCGTTCCTGGTCGACGACCTGACCGGCGAGGCGCTGGCCAAGGAAGTGGATTCGGTGGCCTTCGCCATCGGCGCCGTCGCGGCAAAAGTGTTTCCGAAGGAATAACACCCGGCATTCTCCGGACGCGACGCTTTGGCGCCGCGGTCGCCATCTCTTACGCCAACAGGATTTACGCGCTTGAGCACCATCAAGAAGATCACCTGCCATGTCGTCGCCGCCCCGGTGGCGCGGCCGTTCACGTCGTCGCGCGGCTGGCTCTACAAGACCCGCGGCACTTGTTTGGTGGAAATCGAAAGCGACGACGGTGTGGTCGGGTGGGGCGAGTGCTACGGCCCGTCCGCCGTGGCCAAAGCCTTCATCGACACGCAACTGGCGGCGCGGGTGATCGGCCGCGATCCATTCGATGTCGAAGTGATCTGGGAAGACCTCTACAACCGGATCAAGGATTACGGCCCGAAGGGCATGTCGATCGCCGCCATCAGCGGCATCGATATCGCGCTGTGGGACATGATCGGGAAGATCTGCGGCAAGCCGATCCACAAGCTGATCGGTGGCGCCTTCCGCACCGAGGTCAACGCCTACGCCACCGGGCTTTATTTCACCGACATGGACCGGCTGGTCGATGAAGCGGTCGAGGAAGCGCAGGGTTATGCCAAAGCCGGCTTCAAGGCGATCAAGATGAAGATCGGGCTCGGCTCGATCAAGCGCGACGTGGAACGCGTGCGCGCGGTGCGCGAGGCAATCGGCGGCGACGTCAAGCTGATGGTCGACGCCAATCACTGCTTCAGCGTGCCGGCCGCGATCCGGCTCGGCCGTGAGCTGGAAGAGCTCGACATCGAATGGTTCGAGGAGCCGATCTCGCCGGAGGATATCGACGGCTACATCGAGGTCAGCCGGGCGCTCGACATGGCGGTGGCGGGCGGCGAGAACGAATTTACCCGCTGGGGTTTTCGCGATGCCATCGCGCGCAAGGCCATGGACATCGTGCAGCCCGATGTCTGCGCCGCCGGCGGCATTACCGAGTGCAAGAAGATCGCCGCACTCGCCAGCGCCCACGGCGTCGAATGCGTGCCGCACGCCTGGGGTTCGGCGGTCGGCCTCGCCGCCACCATCCACTTCCTGGCCTCGATCCCGAACCAGCCGCCGAGCCTGTTTCCGATGCCGCCGATGCTGGAATTCGAGCAGGAGGAAAACCCGTTCCGCGATCATCTCGCGAAAGAGCCGATCCATCAGGTTAATGGCGTCGTCACCGTTCCCGGTGGGCCGGGCCTCGGCATCGAGGTCGATCGCAAGGTGATCGATCGTTACCGGATGTCGTAAGATTTTTGATGAAAGGCCCATCCACGTCATTGCGAGCGAAGCGAAGCGAAGCAATCCAGTCCTTCTCTTTGCCCCTGGATTGCTTCGCTGCGCTCGCAATGACGGAGCAAACAAAATGTATAACCCATGAAGTTCGTCACCTTCCGTAAATCGCAGATGATCCGCGCCGGCGTGCTCGAAGGCGACGGGGCGGGTGACCGTGACAGCGTGATCGACCTGACGCACCCGGCGATGCACGACGCGCTGTGCGGCGTCGAACCGCACATCGAGACCATGCTCGAAGCCGGACTGGCCGAGGTGATCGGAAACCTCACCGCGCATGGCCTCGCGCCGGCCGCGCGGCTGCCGCTCGCCGATGTCACCCTGATGGCCCCGCTGCGGCCGCGGCGCATCTTCGGGATCGCGCATAATTATCGCGATGCCGTCGCCGAGCGCGGCATGGCGCCACCGAAAAAGCCGGTGCTGTTCATGAAGGCGCCGAACACCGTCATCGCCTCGAACGAGGCCATCATGTTGCCGGCCGGCATCGGCGGCGTCACCTACGAGGCCGAGCTGGCCGCCGTGATCGGCCGCCGCGCCACACATGTTTCGAAACAGCGGGCGCTGGAATACGTCGCCGCCTATGGCAGCTTCAACGACATCAGCGCCAGCGAGATCATCAAGAAGGATGGCCATTTCGACCGCGGCAAGAATTTTCCGACCTTTGGCCCGTTCGGGCCGTTCCTCGTCTCCAGCGACGAAATCGCCAACCCACAGGGCTTGAGCGTATCGCTGCGCGTCGACGGCAAGGTGCTGCAGCAGGGCTCGACCAAAGATATGCTGTTCAGCGTCGCCGACCTGGTTTCCTGGCTGTCTCAACAGACCACGCTCGAACCGGGCGACGTCATCGCAACGGGGACGCCAGCCGGCGTCGCGGCGATGCACAAGCCGCCGGCCTGGCTGCAACCGGGCACATCCGTCTCGGTATGGGTCGAAGGGCTCGGACATCTCATCAACCCCCTGATCGAAGGTCCCGCCCCCAATGCCTGACAAACCCACCGTCCTGCTCACCAATCCCATCCATGCCGACGGCGAGGCCATCCTCGCGCCGCATGTCAAACTGCTGGTTGCCCCGGACACCAAGCCGGAGACACTTCGCGCTTTGGCCAAGGACGCCGATGGCATCATCGTGCGGGCCAAATTGCCCGACGACATCGTCGCGCATGCGCCGCGGTTGAAGGGCATGGTTCGCCACGGCGTCGGCCTCGATTTCATTCCGGTGGCGGCGGCGACGGCGCGCGGCGTTGCGGTGGCCAACCTGCCGGGCAGCAACACCACGGCGGTCGCGGAATACGTCCTGTCCGCGCTGCTGCATCTGCGCCGGCCGTTGCATCAGATGGACGGCCTGATCCGCAGCGTCGGCTGGAACTCGGCCCGCGCCATCGCGGAAGGCTTTCCGGAATTGCGCGATTCGACACTGGGCATTCTGGGCGTCGGCACCATCGGCAGCCGTATCGCCGAGGTCGCGGGCAACGGTTTTGGCATGAAGGTGCTCGGCACGTCCCGCCGCACCGGCCGCTTGCCCGCCGCTGTGGAAGAGGTCTCGCTGCAGGATCTGTTCGCGCGGAGCGACGCGCTGGTGGTCTGCTGCGCGCTGAACGACGAAACCCGTGGGCTGGTCAGCGCGGCGCTGATCGCGCGGATGCCGCGCCACGCCATCCTGGTCAATGTCTCGCGCGGTCCCGTGGTCGAGACCGCGACGCTGGTCGAGGCGTTGAAAGCCGGCAGGCTCGCTGGTGCGGCGCTCGACGTGTTCGATGTGCAACCTTTGCCCCACGACAGCGCGCTGTTCGATTGCCCCAATCTGCTGTTGACGCCGCACGCCGCGGCCATCACGGCGAGCAGCAGCCGCGCGATGTCGGTCGGGGCGGCGAATGAAATGCTTCGGATCCTTCGCGGCGAGGCGCCGCTCAATCTCGTCAATCCCGGCCACAAGGCAGCGTGAGGTTTTTCACATGCGCATCGCATCGATCACCGCGGTTCCGATCTCCTACCGGGTGCCGCAAGGCCAGAATGTCCGGCTCGGCATCGGCCGCGCCGTCAAGCGCGACGCGGTGCTGGTCAAGGTGACCACCGATGACGGCGCCGTCGGCTGGGGCGAGGCGCATCACGGCCGCGCCCCCGGAGCGATCGCCAGGTTGATCGACACCACCATCGCCGAACTCGTGCTCGGCATGGACGCACTCGACGTCGTCGGGGTCTGGCAGCGGGTCTACCAGATGCAACTGACCAGCCACGGCATGGGTTACGCCGCCGCGATGGCGCTGAGCGGGCTCGATCTCGCGCTGTGGGATATTCGTGGCAAGGCTGCGGGATGGCCGTTGTACCGGATGCTCGGCGGCGCCTCGAAGCCGATCAAGGCCTATGCCGGTGGCATCTCGCTGGGATGGCAGCCGCCTGAATCGCTGGCCGAGGAGGCGAGGGGCTATGTCGCCAAGGGCTATCGCGCGGTCAAACTGCGGGTCGGCGACAATCCGCGCGCCGACGTCGCCCGCGCCACCGCGGTTCGCAAGGCGCTCGGCTCCGAGATCGAAATCCTGGTCGATGCCAACACCGGCTATACGCTCGACGACGTCCGCCGTGTGATGCCGGCCTATCAGGAACTCGAGATCGGCTGGCTCGAAGAGCCGTTCCCGGCGCAGGACTATCGTTCCTACCAGATCGCCGCGACCTACGGATCGCTGCCGCTGGCGACGGGCGAAAACCACTTTACGCGGTTCGAATTCACCCGCCTGATCGAGGATCGCGCCGTGACCTTCGTGCAGCCGGATCTGTCCAAGACCGGCGGCATCACCGAGGCCATGCGGATCGCCGGCATGACCTATGCCTGGAAAATGTCGTTCAACCCCCATACCTCCGCCACCGGCATCAACATGGCCGCCACCCTCAACGTGCTCGCGGCGGTCGACATGCCGGGCTATTTCGAAGGCGATGTCGCCAGGCACAATCCGTTCCGCGACGAGGTCGGCGGCGTGCCCTACGCGCTCGATGCCGATGGCTGCGTCAAGCCGTCCGAACTGCCCGGGATCGGAATCGAGGTCGACGAGGCTTTCGTCAAGGCGCATCCGCTGATCGACGGGCCGTGCTATGTCTGACTGAGGTTTGGCGGCGTGGCTTTGGCCGCCGAGCGGCGGTCTATTTGGCGTTCAGGCCTGCGAGACCGTCCTCGAACAGCCTCGCTTCGCGTTCCCTCCGCTCAATCAATCCCGGGCTGTCGGGCCACAGCCGTTTCATCGCACGAATCTCGCTGGCGACCGCGCTGAACCGGAACGCGGCCATGTGGTCCCTGATTGCGCGCATCTCCGTGAAGCGGTCGCCCGCTTTCTGGTACGCGGTGCCGCGGTCGCGGGTCAGCGAGACCAGTGCGCCGAGACAATCCGGCGGCAGCATCCGGCAATTGGGCAATGCGTGGACGACGGCGTCGGTCAGGCGCGGAATGACCTTGCCGCCATGAACGGCGAGCGCCGCCTCCCACGCGATGTCGACCGCCGCCGCGAGCGTCGCAACCAGCGGTGCTGCCGCGGCGGCCTTTACGCCGGTGGCCGGTTCGAGCGCGGCGATCATGTCATCCGGGATGCTGCCGGCCCAGTCGGAATGCAACTGCTGCTTGCTGGCGTCGCCGACGTCGTAACCGATGCCGATGACAATCCCGGAATCGCCGCCCGGCCAGCGCGGTTTGCGGTAGCTATTTTCATAGACCTGCCGGCTGGTGACGTCGAATTCGACGATCATGTCGAGGGCTCGCTGCGAGATGGACAGTTGCGTCGTCGCCGAATCTGCGGCCGGCACGAGCCCCGGTTTCGGTTTGGCGAGCGCGTCGAGCACGGCGCGGGGGACGCCCATGGCGTCGGCGAGGCTGGAGCGGCGTTGGTCGTTGGCGAGAATCGAGGTGAAGGTGGACGCGGGTTCCGCCGACGGCTTTGGTGCTTGTGCTTGAACCGCGCCGTCCGCCGGCTTCGCCGCCTTGCTCAGGATGACTTCGGTAAGGTCGTTGATCGTCGTGATGCCCTTCAGATCGTGCGTATCGAGGCGGGACGACAGCGTCTTCATCCAGCCGGTCCGGTTGATCTGGCCGGCCCATGATTGGAGATCGCGCTCGCCGACCTTGAAACGTTTTGTCAGGTCGGTGCTCGGCCGCAATTTCGAAGGGTCCGCTCCCACCGCGCCCGCGACGTGATCGCGGACGTTGATCCTGACCTTGGACCTGAGAGCGGAACTGACATCCGGCGGGGCGGCGGAGGG
>JAQGJF010000267.1 GCA_028290765.1 Tardiphaga sp. | reverse complement strand
CATTTGATGGAACGCATCCTGCGCAACCTGATTTCGAATGCGGTTCGCTATACCGACAAGGGCAAGATTCTGGTCGGATGCCGCAGGCGCGGTGGCGCGATCTGGGTTGAAGTATGGGATACCGGGGTTGGCATTCCAGGCGCGGAACGCGAACGGGTTTTCGAGGAATATGTCCAGCTGCAGAATCCGGAACGCGACCGCACCAGGGGGCTCGGGCTCGGTCTCGCCATCGTCCGGCGCCTTGGAGTGCTGTTGTCCTGCGAACTCGAGCTTCGCTCGCAACCGGGGCGGGGCTCCTGCTTTCGCATCGCCATGCCCCTGGCCGAGGCGGCGCCATTGTCGCCGCCGGCCGCGTTCGAACCCGCCGCGGCGGATACCGGGCTCGGACTTATTCTGGTCATCGACGATGAAGCGCCGATCCGCGATGGCATGCGCAGCCTGCTGGCCGGGTGGGGCTATCAGGTGATCACGGCGGGATCCGGCGCGCAGATGCTGGCCAATCTCGCGCCCTGCGCCAAGCGTCCCGATCTCATCATCTGCGATTACCGGCTGCGCGACGGCGAAAACGGCATCGACGTCATCGCCGCGCTGCAGTCCGAATGCAACGAGGCGATCCCGGCGATGCTGATCACCGGCGATACCGCCGAAGACCGCCTGATCGAGGCCCAGGCCAGCGGTTATCTGCTGCTGCACAAGCCGGTCCCGAACGGCAAGCTTCGCGCCGCGATCGTCAACCTGATGGCGGCGAGCAGCGCTTTGGCAGCCAACGGCGCGCGCGTCATCGCGTAGGATGGGTTGAGCCCTTGCGAAACCCATCATCTTTTACCGCCGTCGTGATGGGTATCGCTTCCGTCTTCGCTCGTTGAGCTTCCGCGGACGGGATCGCTCCACCCATCCTACGAAACACATCCGCGAGTGAGCCCCTCAAATCAACCCGGCCTGACGCGCCACCACCGAAGCTTGTGTCCGGTTGTTCACGTTCAGCGCCTTGAAGATCGCGGTGATGTGGGCCTTGATGGTTTTCTCGGAGAGATGAAGCCTTGCGGCAATGATCTTGTTCGGCGTGCCCTGGCTCATCAGTGCGAGGATTTCGATCTGGCGCGGGGTCAAGGATCGGTCCGCTCTGCCGTCGCTTCGTCCGTCCGCCCCCGCCGTCGCGGCGGCGTTGTCGGCGACGAACGCCGGAACATAGAGCTCGCCGTTCAGGACCTGGCGGATCGCGGACAACAGTTCATGCTGGCTGGCGGATTTGGGGACGTAGCCCAGCGCACCGCAGGCCATCGCCCGACGCGCATCCTGCGGGTCTTCGGAGGATGAAAGCACGATGACCGGCAGGTCGGGCCGCTTGCGTCCGAACACCGAGATCGCCTGGAATCCGTCCATGCCGGGCATCCGGAGATCGAGGATGATGGCGTCGAGATCGCCGTGGCGATCGATCAGGGTGAGCGCTTCGTTGGCATCGCGGGCCTGCAGCACGGTGGTGTCGGGGCTGACGTGCTTGAGCAGCGCCGCCAATCCATCCCGCATGATCTGATGATCGTCTACAACCAGTAACCGCATCCCGGACCCTACCATGCTTTGCACGACGCCAGCACATGACTGGCAGCCGTCCCATCGATCCGCGGCTAGCTGATTTTCTGGTTCCGCAATGTGACAAAGATCACGATGGAGAGCGAAAACGGGCGAGACCTAAGTCCCTCTCTTCGCGCCTCCGTGTTCGAACTAAGCTCAATCATCGAATCCAGTGATTTTAGCCCCTCAAACACGGAGTGTGGCACATGCGCTTCATGATGGTTGCATTGTCCGCGATCTCTATCCTGCTCAGCGTCAACACCGCCAAAGCCGACCGCCGCGTTGCCTTTGTCGTAGGCAACGGCGCCTACAAGAATGTCCAGCCGCTGCCCAACCCGGCGATCGACGCCAAGTCGATGGCGCGGGTGCTGCGGAACGTCGGTTTCGACGTGGTCGAGGGTACCAATCTCACCCGGGACAAGATGACCGAGCGGCTTTTGGAATTCGGCAAGAAGGCCCAGGGCGCCGACGTAGCGCTGTTCTTCTATGCCGGGCACGGCATCGCCATCAACGGCACCAACTATTTGCTGCCGGTCGATGCCGATCTCAAATCCGAAATGGAGGTGAAAATGGGCAGCGCGATCAATATCGACACCACGCTCGACCAGACCATGGGCGATGCCAAGGTCAAGCTGGTGTTCCTCGACGCCTGTCGCGACAATCCGTTCGCCGCCAAGATCAGGTCCGCCGCGAGCACCCGCAGCGTCAACGTGCAGATCGGCCTGGCCGAGATGAAATCCGGCGAAGGCACCTTGATCGCTTTCGCCACCGGGCCCGGGCAGACCGCGCTCGATGGCCAGGAAGGCACCAACAGCCCGTTCACGCGCGCCTTGATGGCCAACATCGCCGCGCCGGGCGTCGAAATCCAGCAGGCCATGACCAAGGTCCGCGCCCAGGTCAACGAAGAGACCAACAAGGGACAATTGCCATGGGGCCACACCAACCTGATCGGTGCGGTCTATCTCAATCCGGTGGCGACGCCCGCCGGCACCGCGACTGAGCCGGCCAATACACCGGCGGCGACGGCCAGCGCGGCGCCGGAAGTCGAGCTTGAATTCTGGCGCTCGATCAAGGACTCCAACAAGCCGGAAGAGCTCAACGCCTATCTGACCAACTATCCCAGCGGACAGTTCAAGTCGCTGGCGCTGGCCCGCATCGCCTCGCTGCAGGACGGCCCCTCGACCGTCACCCGCAACCTGACGGCGGGCATCGACCCGGCGACCTACACCGAAGAGGGCACCCAGGTCACCGAGGACCAGATCGGCCTCGATAAAAGCCAGCGCCGCGATGTGCAGCGCCGGCTCAACGGGCTCGGCTTCGACACCAAGGCCAGCGGCAAGTTCGACGAGAACACGCGCGCGGTGCTGATGCGCTGGCAGGCGGCGCGCGGCTATCCCAAGACCGGCTTCCTCAACAAGCTGCAGCATAAGGCATTGCTGACCGAAATCGTGGCCTCGGCGCAAAGTTCCTCCAGCGACGATTCCGATGAGCCGGTGCGCCGGCGACGCGGCGGCGGCGGGGGAGGCGGCGGCGGTCGGCATCATTATCACGGTGGAGGCGGCGGCGGTCCCGGCGGCCT
>JAQGJF010000260.1 GCA_028290765.1 Tardiphaga sp. | reverse complement strand
CAGACCTGCGATACCGGCCGGCGGAGTTTTTGCACCACCGCGAGGACCTGCAGCGCCGATACAAAACCGTCGCCGGTGGTGGCGTAATCCGACAGGATGATATGGCCCGACGGTTCGCCGCCGAGATTGTAGCCGTGCGCCATCATCTGTTCGAGCACGTAGCGATCGCCGACGGCGGTGCGCAGCAGTTCGATGCCCTGACCTTCGAGAAAGCGTTCGAGCCCGAGATTCGACATCACGGTCGACACGATGGCCGGCTTGGCGAGGCGGCCGTCTTCCTTCCAGCTTTGCGCGATCACGGCGAGCAGCTGATCGCCGTCCACCACATGCCCGCGTTCGTCGGAGATGATGACCCGGTCGGCGTCGCCATCAAGCGCGATGCCGATGTCGGCGCGCATCTCGCGCACCTTGCGGCTCAGCGCTTCAGGCGCCGTGGATCCGCAGTCCTTGTTGATGTTGAAGCCGTCGGGCTCGACGCCGATGGCAATCACGTCGGCGCCCAGTTCCCACAGCGCTTCCGGTACCACCTTGTAGGCGGCGCCGTGGGCGCAATCCACCACCACGCGAAGCCCGTCGAGGCTGAGATCGCGCGGCAGCGTGCGCTTGGCGAATTCGATGTAGCGATCATGCACGCCGTCGATGCGTTTGGCGCGCCCGAGGCTGGCGCTTTGCGCGAGCCGGCGGTCGAGATTTTCGTCCATCAGGAGTTCGATCTGGCGCTCGACGTCGTCGGACAGTTTGAAGCCGGCCGGGCCGAACAGCTTGATGCCGTTGTCCTCGAACAGATTGTGGGAGGCGGAGATCATCACGCCGAGATCGGCGCGCATCGATTTGGTCAGCATCGCCACCGCCGGCGTCGGCATCGGGCCGAGCTGAAGCACATCCATGCCGACCGAGGTGAAGCCGGCGATCAGCGCGGTCTCGATCATGTAGCCGGACAGCCTGGTATCCTTGCCGATCACGACGCGATGGCGGTGCTCGCCACGCTGGAAAGCCAGGCCGGCAGCCTGCCCGACCTTCAAAGCCAGTTCCGGCGTGATCAGGCCGTTCGCACGCCCCCTGATCCCATCCGTGCCAAAATATTTGCGACTCATAATACCCCCCAGCGTCGTCCCGGGGTCCTCGTACCGGACCCGTCCTAAGGGAGACTCGAACGCTTACAACTGCGTGAACAGGCTTATAAGACCTCCGACCCTAAAATGGCTTCAAAATATATGATGAATCATTACCGCAAGCCGGCTCCGCCGGCAAGCTATAACACGTTGAAATACATTGGCTAATTTAGCTTCGCGAGAGGCGGAGCGCGGATTTTGCAGCCGGCCCGGAAGCGGGCCTGGGGCCGATTTCGCCCTCCGGAAGCCTCGATTGCCCCTGGTTCGCCCTCCATTTGCCCGCTGGCGGTCATCCGCCGGCGGCGCTCTCCGCGGGGCCGCGCAGGTCCACGACGCGAACCGGCGTCCACCCCGGATCAAGTCCGGGGCAGGCTTTCGCTCGAAAACGCTCTAATCCTTGCGCTTGATGTGGTGATCCGCCTTCGACGGCGCCGGTTGGGTCACATTGACCGGGTCCGAGCCCGGAAAGGTCTCTTCGAGGCCTTCTTCGAGAGCAGCATCGAGCCGGCGCTTTTCGTCAGCTTTGGCCTGCTTCGGTTCGGAGCCTGGTTTGGCCATCGTGCCCTCCTGTTGGCGGCCCGTCGCGTCCGGCGATTTGGCGGACAGCCCAACCATGCTAGATGAACGTCAAAGCGACGAATACAAGAAGGGCCGGGAACACTCATGAAACACATCACCTGCATCGAGGATCTGCGCCAAGTCCATATGCGCAAGGTGCCCAAGGCGTTTTTCGACTACGCCGACCGCGGCTCCTATTCCGAGGACACGCTGCGCGCCAACCGCGACGATCTTCAGCAGATCAAGTTCCGCCAGCGCGTCCTGGTCGATGTGTCGAAACGCGATCTCTCCACCACCATCCTCGGTGAGCCGGCGTCGCTGCCGCTGATCCTGGCGCCGATCGGGCTATGCGGCATGCAGCATGGCGACGGCGAGATCCACGCCTGCCGCGCCGCCCATGCCGCCGGCATTCCCTTCACGCTGAGCACGATGTCGATCTGTTCGATCGAGGACGTCGCGGCCAATGTCGACAAGCCGTTCTGGTTCCAGCTCTATGTCATGAAGGACCGCGGCTTCATCAAGGCGCTGATCGAGCGCGCGATTGCCGCCAAGTGCAGCGCGCTGGTGCTCACCGTCGACCTGCAGGAGATCGGCCAGCGCCACCAGGACATCAAGAACGGCATGACGGTGCCGCCGGAATGGACGCTCTCGAAGTTTGTCGATTTCGCCACCAAGCCGGCCTGGGTGTCCGGCGTGCTGCGCGGCAAGCGCCGGACCTTCGGCAATCTGGTCGGCCACCTCAAAGGCACCGACGACATCACGGCGCTGGGGGCGTGGATCTCGACGCAATTCGACACCAGTCTGAACTGGAAGGATGTCGAATGGATCCGCAGCATCTGGCCGGGCAAGCTGATCCTGAAAGGCATCCTCGACGTCGAGGATGCCGAGGAAGCGGTGAAAACCGGCGCGCAGGCGATGGTGGTTTCGAACCATGGCGGCCGGCAGCTCGACGGCGCGCCATCGTCGATCGAGGCGCTGCCGGAGATCGTCGAGGCGATCGGCTCGCAGATGGAGATCCTGTTCGACGGCGGCATCCGGTCCGGTCAGGACGTGATGCGCGCGCTCGCGCTCGGCGCCAAATCCTGCATGATCGGCCGCGCCTATATCCACGGCCTCGGCGCCTTCGGCGGCCCCGGCGTCACCAAGGCGATCGAGCTGATCGCCAAGGAATTGAGCGTGACCATGGGCCTGTGCGGCGTCAACACCATCGCCGAAATCGACGACCACGTCCTGGCGATCTAGACCAACGAAAGCCGTCTCCCAACAGCGCCGAACGATAGTCCACGGCGTATGGGTCGTCGCGTTCGCGGGGACGAGCGCTGAGAGATTGGCGCC
>JAQGJF010000207.1 GCA_028290765.1 Tardiphaga sp. | reverse complement strand
TTGATGGGTTTCGCAAGAGCTCAACCCATCCAACGAAGCCTGCATACACCGGCACCGGCCCTGACGACGCCCGCGCCTCGATCTCGGCATCGCATTCAAATTCGGTCGCTTCCTGGCGTCCTTCCAGCAGTGCGGCGATATGGCGTCCGGCCCGGCGGCCCACCTCGTCGCTCAGCACACGCACCGTGGTGATCGAAATCGGCAGTTCGGTCATGATTTCGATGTCGTCATAGCCGACGATCGACATCTCGCCGGGGACGCGAATGCCGAGCGCCTGGCTTTCCAGCATCGCGCCCACCGCCAGATAGCCGTTGCCGCAGATCACCGCGGTCGGCCTCGGATCGTGGCTGACGATGCGGCGAAACAATTCCCTGCCTTCGCGAATGGTCCATTTGCCAACGACGAAATGTTCCGGCCGCACCCCGAGCGCTTCCTCGGCCAGCGCATCGCGGATGCCCTGGTTGCGCGCCCGCGCGCGATCATTGGTGGTCGAATCCTGCGCGATCACACCGAACCGGCGATGGCCGAGTTCGATCAGATGCCGGGTCAGGCGATAGAGCGCCTTGTGATTGTCGGGACCGATCGAGCTGCCGTGGCTGTTCGGGTTGTAGACGAACATGTTGAGCAGCGGCACGCCGTTCCGCTCCAGAAATTCCTTCAGGTTCGGGTGATGCGCTTCACCGACCAGCAGCAGCGCATCGACGCCGCGTTCGACGAATTTCCTGACCTGCTGGAATTCCTGCTCGGAATCATATTCCGAACAGGCCAGCAGCAGGGTGTAGCCGAGCCGCGCCAGTTCGCGCTGCAGCCCGTCGATGGCGCGGGCAAAGTCGCCATGGGTGAGCGTCGGAAACACCGCGCCGATGGCCCCGGTACGCCGCGTGGCCAGCGCACGCGCGGCGCCGTCCGGCACCCAGCCGAGCCGCTCGACGACAGAGGCGACCCGCTCCTGCAATTCGCGCGAAACCAGTTTTGGATTGTTCATCGCCCGCGACACGGTCGCCGTCGAAACGCCTGCGATCTCGGCGACCTTGCGCAAGCCGACGCCGCGCGGTGCCTTCGAGCCTCCGTTCCGTTGCCGACTCACCGTGGGCGTTCTCCTGAAGGTTTGATGATAGACGGCCCGCGCCGGACCTGCCAGTTCACTCCTGCCAGCTCACTATGTAATCGGTTACAATTTGTGACGCCTTTCGTCAAGCGGTGCTCGACTTCTTCGAGTTGGGAACGTAAGTCTGCTGATCGGCAGGCCGCATTCGTTTCCGAAAAGAGCAACGACGGCCTTCGGGAGGACTAGCGATGCTGACGAGACGAGCGTTTGTTGCCGCCGCCGGCCTGGCCCCGCTGACGATCACCACAGCCCACGCACAGGCTACGTATCCCAACCGTAATCTCAGGATTCTCGTCGGCTATCCGGCGGGCGGCGGCGTCGACATCGTCGCGCGTCTGGTCGCCGATCCGATGAAAGACGCGTTGGGCCAGCCGGTCATTGTCGAGAATCGCACCGGCGCCGCCGCCATGATCGCCGCGCAAGCGGTCGCGACCGCCGGTGACGAGGGACATACACTATTGATGGCCGCGGCCGGCGAAGTCGCGGTCAACCAGCATCTCTACAAGGCGAAGATGCAATACGATCCGCTGCGCGACCTGGTCCCGGTCGCGCTGGCCGGCATCGTTCCCTGCGTCGTCGTCGTCAACGCAAAGTCCCCGATCAAAAACCCCGCCGACCTCATCGAAAATGCCAAGGCCAATCCGGGCAAGCTGACCTTCTCCTCCTCCGGGGTCGGCAATCCGCAGCATCTCGCCGGCGAGTTGATGAACCGGATGGCGGGAACCGATGTGCTTCACATTCCCTATCGCGGATCGGCGCCGGCCGTGACCGATGTCGCGACGGGAGCGGTGACCATGAGCTTCTCGAGCCTCGGCGCCGCGCTGCCGCTGATGCAGGCTGGCCAGATCCGCGCCGTGGCGGTCACGTCGAAGGAGCGGATGCCGCAATTGCCCGATGTCCCACCGCTCCGCGACGGACCGGGATTGAGCGGCTATGAATTGCTGAACTGGTTCGCGATGTTTGCGCCGGCGTCGACCCCCGAGCCGATCCTTGCGCGGCTGAGCGAACTCGTTCCGAACATCCTCAAGGATCCGGCCATTGCTGCAAAACTCGAGGTTCAAGGGATCGTCGCCCGGCCGATGACCTCGACGCAGCTGCGGGCGTTCGTGCGCTCGGAGTCCGAAAAATTCGGCAAGATCATCGAAGTCGCCAATATCAAGCTGGAAAACTGACAAGGCTTCTCGATGTATTCGCTCGATATCCTGATCCAGGGATTTCCCGGCAAGGCGGTCTGCCATGGCGGCCTCGGATGGAGCACGATCGCGCTGCTGCGGTCGCCCGGCAAGGCGATCCTGATCGATGTCGGCGCCTTCGGCATCCGCAAACCTCTGGAAAAGCAGCTCAAGGCGCACGGCCTGACGGCGTCGGATATCACCGACGTCGTCCTCACCCACGCGCATTACGACCATGCGATCAATTTCGTGCTGTTCGAAAAAGCCACCGTCTGGATCGGCGCCAGGGAAATGGAATGGGCCGCGGCGCAGCCGCCCGGCTTCAATCCGCTGCCCGAACTTTACGTCGATGCCCTCGAAGCGGATCCCCGGGTGCGGCGGATCCGCGCCGGCGAGGAATTTTTGCCCGGCCTGACCGCCTTCGATGCGCCCGGCCACACGCCGGGTTCCCTCGGGTTTCACCTGACATCGAATCCGGTGCCGGTCATCTTCACCGGGGACGCCGCCAAGAACCGCGCCGAACTCCTGTCGCGCGATGTCGACATGACCGACGACATCGCGGCGAGCAAGGCCAGCATCGACACCATCTGGCGGCTCTGGCGCGCCGAGCCTGGCACCATCCTCATCCCCGGTCACGATCTCAGCATGCGGCTGGACGATAACGGCAGGCCTCACTATATCGGCGAGCGCACAGCGGGCATCAGCGCCTGGTTCTCCGAGACCCTGGAACAGACGACGGATTTCGATTTCGGCGACAAGTCGCCGTAACGGCGACAAGACGCCGTGATCGGCGCTATCGTTCGCACATCATTGTCCTCGATCCGCCCTGTCGCCGCGTTATAATCCTCTCGGCTCCAGAATCGCGCGGATACATCATGGCAAGACGCTCCGGCAGCGCCGATCTCCCGCTCCACAGCGGTCGCGTGCCGCCATGGCTGGCGCAGCGCATGGCGTCGCTCGGCGCGATCATCTGCCAGGCCATCGTCCTGCATTATGGCCGCGACGAATTCATGCAGCGGCTCTCGCATCCGTTCTGGTTCCAGTCGTTCGGAGCCGTGATGGGCATGGACTGGCACTCGTCGGGCATCACCACCAGCGTCATCGGCGCCTTGAAACGCGGCCTCGCGCCTCTGCAAGGCGAACTCGGCATCCATGTCTGCGGCGGGCGCGGCAATCACTCGCGCAAGACCCCGGACGAACTGGCCGCGCTCGGCCAGCGCATTGGCATCGACGGCCAGGCGCTGACCCAAGCCAGCCGGCTGGTCGCCAAGGTCGACAGCGCCGCCGTACAGGACGGTTTCGACCTTTATCTTCACGGATTTTTCGTCACCGACGACGGCAAGTGGACCGTCGTGCAACAGGGCATGAACGGCGACAAGCGCCAGGCGCGCCGCTATCACTGGCATTCGGAAAACCTCAAGAGCTTCGTCGACGAACCGCACAGCGCCATCGACGGGCCGGAACAAGGCGAGATCGTCAATCTCACCGATCGCCGCGCCGAAAGCTCACGCGCGGCGCAACTCGATCTCCTGGCGGCGCTCGGCCCCGACCGTATCGTGGCGGAATTCGCCGCGCTGACCGAACCGCCCGCCGCGCAGCCGCTGCTGCCGCATCTCATCATGCCGGCCCATCACGACGTGCGTTCGAGCGACGTCTTTACCCGCCGCCTGCACGGCACGCTGGCGGCCGCGGCGGAGCGCGGGCCGACGGATTTTCCGCAGCTGCTGCTGACGCCGGGTGTCGGCGCCCGCACCGTGCAATCCCTGGCGATGGTGGCGGAGGTCGTGCATGGCGCGCCCTATCGGTTCGCCGATCCCGCGCGTTTCTCGCTGGCCCATGGCGGCAAGGACCGGCATCCCTATCCGGTGCCGATCAAGGTCTATGACGAGACCATTCGCGTGCTCAAATCGGCCATGCAAAGCGCCAGGCTCGGCCGCGAAGAGGAGATGCAGGCGATCAAGCGGCTCGACGACCAGGCCCGCCGGCTGGAACGCACCGCCAGCGGCCCGTCGCTGGAAACCCATATCGCCACCGAACGTGATCAATCGGCGGCCCTCGGCGGCCGCTCGGTGTTCGGATGGGAAGCCGACATCGCCAAAGCGGACAAGCAGCGTCCGGGCTAGGGAAGCATTCTATGCTTCCTGAATGAAGTAGATCGGGCTGGACCACGCCGAATGGCCATCGGCGAATTTCGCACAGATCCATATCGGGTTGTCGCCGTCCTCGAGCTCGATCCCCCGTTCGAACACGAGCGAGAAGGCGGTGTAATGTTCGGGTTGCCGCGATATCTGAAGTTGACGGTTGAGCTTGCCGAACTCCTTGACGGTCGGCTGGTGCGAAATCTCCGACAGCCGCCCGCTAAACGGTCCCACGGCGGTCGAAATCGCGATGGTGGCGTTGTCGGACGAGACCAGCAAATCTATTCCGGCCTGGTTTCCCGTGGTGATCGACGACCACGCCAGTTCGCTTTCGGAAACACGTTTCAGCGGCCGATCCGGATTGAGAAAATTGATCGGCTCGGCACTTATGATCCTGGCGCCAGCGATTTTGAGCGAACCATCCCAGATTGTCTGCCGCGCCCGCCCGCGGTATTCGGCGCCACTCCATTCGATCCGATAGCGACGTCCCATCGGCGACTCGGCGTGCGGCCGGATGGTTTCGAGGATCTCAGAGCCGCGGCGCAGCTCGACACTCAACAAGGCAGAGGCCGCCACGACCTGCGCGTGAAATTCGATTCCGCGCGGCGGCGACGTCACGATGTCCCCCATCATGACTTCGCTGGCGGCATGCGAGCGCGCGCCGGCGACGCGCGGATCGTCGGTCCATACCGTCGCGGCACAGGACAGACGCGCGGTTGCGACCAGATGAACCCGGGAGCCGCTGGTCCCATAATGATGACGGGCGTGCAACGCGTCGAACAGCGCGTCCCGGGTAAGATCCTTCATCCAGTAGCAGGTCAGCCCGCCCAGCGCCCCGAACAACGAGGCGCCGGGCGGCTCCGATCCCGGTCGCCCCTTGTGACCGTCGCTGTTGGCCACGATGCCGACGCGATAGCCTTGTGTGAACGCGTCGTTCGCCAGCCACTCGAATGTGCCCCAGCTCGAATGGATTTCGATCGACCGCTCCAATCCGTGGTCATGCGCATAGGCGATATCGGCATAGCGGCCGCCGCAATGGGCCCAGACCACCGTATCCGCAAAGTCCGGCCCCAAGGCCTTGAACAGCGCGCGGGCATCCCAGCAATCGGTATCGAGGTCGGACCGGTCGGCGACCAATGCGTGGGAAGAACGGCGGATCGGCTGACTCTCGTCCCGATAAAACACGTTGCGGTCCCCGCCCAGCGCGGTATTGCCCGACCACTCGTAACCCGGCACCGTCACGAAACGGCCCGGTTCGTTGCAGCTTCGCATCAGCGAATTGAGATCGTTCCAGAATTCAGGCGTGATCTGAAAATCATTGCCCTGGTGTCCGACCATGTCGAGAAAGGCGCAGTCCCGCGCGTAATGCATGTAGGCCGACGCCGAGCCCGATCCGATCGTCTCGCCGGATTGCGCATGCAGGTCTCCCCAATAGGGTCGCAGCGCAAGCGCGCTTTCGACCACGAGGGTGTTGGAGCGGGCGACCCATTCCTGATCCGCGCTGAAAACCTCGATCGTGATGTTGCCGGCGGCCTTGGCCCGAAGCCCGTCGATCTTCAGCGCCGTCTGGTGAGGCGGAATTATCAGCTCTGCCGGCAATCCCTCGATCTCGCCCGAGCTCTTCAGCAACAGACGGTGCATCGGAAGATCATCGGTCGGGTTGCCCCAGACATCATCGGCCCGGAGGCAAAAGCAGAATGGATCGCCGACCTGCCGGCAGGTCGGCAGAACTGCATGCCATTGATGGGCCGGCCCGGGCACGATCGGCAGGAAGGGCACCCCGGGCACCTCGACATAGGTGTAGGTTGCAATCGGGTCGACCAGGACCCGAAAGCAGAACTCGGGATCGACGAATGTCTGCATGCGGATACCGGGGCCGCGTGGGTCAGTGCCGAAATCGACGACGATGGTGTCGCCTTCCCGCATGAAGCCGGCGACCACCTTGATGTAGATCGTTCGATCCCACGGCCGGGTGTTTTGCTTATAGTCGAACCTGACGTCGAGAATGGCGCCGTTCGATGCCGTAACCCCGACCCAGTTCGGTGCGGTCGGATCGGTAAATTGGGGGCGGCCCATGTCCGATGCGAAGCGATAGCAGACCTTCAACGATCCGGTATCGTCAACCCCGTATCGGCCCGCCGTATAGGTCAACGAAAAGCGCTGGTAGCTTCCCGCCACGAACGGTCCACAACGGTCGATTTCGACCTTACCGGCATCTTCCCGTTCAACAGGTACGACCTCGGGCATCCAATTGGTGAAGGCGGAATGGAGTGACATGACAATTCGCTTTCTAGAAATGGAGGGATCCGGATCGGCGATCAGGCGGTGGCAGGACGATGGATGTGTTCGAGGGTCGCGGCGGGGACAGCGACGGCTTTCCTGCTGGCGACGTCGAAGAACACATTGACGGTCCGGACATTCGCCACGATCTTCCCGGAAGCCGCCTCGACGATGCGATGAAGCACGGCAACGGTTTTCCTGCCGCCCAGCCGCAGGCTGCTCATGACGTGCAACGCCATTTCAGGAACGATCGGGGCTACGCGAACGATCTTCAGATCGAGTGTCGCCGAACCGATCAGAAGACCGCCGCGGCCATCCCACTGACGGCCATGCTCCAGTCCGACATGGCTTCCGGCATGGTTGGCCAGCCGAACCAGCAAGTCCCGGCGGGCTTCACCCGCGTCGCAGTCGCTTTCCGAAACGATATAGCGGCCGCATTCCTTCAGACCGGCATCGTCGGAAGCGATCGGCTCGCCAACCGGCGAATCGGACGGCGGAGTAGCGTCGATCTGTTCGATTACCGAACTGGGCCAGGCGACTCTGCTATTGTCGCGATTGACCAGCGAATATTCGACCCGTGCCGTCGCCGCGATGTCACCGGATTGCTGGTTGTAAAGCCGATGTTCTATCCCCAGGCCATCGTTGCTTTTGAAACCTAGCGGTACGCTTTCGATAAGGACGGGAGCACCGGCCCGGACTTCCCTCTTGAAAATCATGTGCTCGGTACCGGCGCGCACCTTGTGCCCAAGCCCGCTTAGGGACGTCGACAGCCCGAACCCCGACAGCATGTATCGCTCGGCGGAACTGATCCGCCGGGCAAAGAACTGAATGTTCATGTGCTGCATCTGATCGCATTCCCAGGCGTCGATGGCGCCGCAATAGGTCACGTTGCTGTCGTCCCAGGCCGGGTCGAGAGGTTTCGTATTCATCGCTGTTTGAAGCCGATCCGTTTCACGCAGACCTGACCATTCCCCATTTGCGCACGGTGTGCCGCTCCAGCAGGCGAAAGAACACGCCTTCCATCACCAGTCCGATGATCACGATCACCAGCAGGCCGGCGAACACATCCGGAATCTTGAGATCGTTGCGCTTTTCGAAGATGAACCAGCCGACGCCGCCGCCCGACGAGGACGCGCCGAACACCAGTTCCGCCGCGATCAGGGTTCGCCAGCCGAACGCCCAGGATATCTTGAGGCCCGCGATGATCGACGGCAGCGCGGCCGGCATCAACACCTTCAGGACATATTGAATCGGCGCCAGGCCGCAGTTGCGCCCCGCCATGCGCAGGGTTTCGCTGACGGCAAGATAGCCGCCATGGGTATTCAGGGCGAACGGCCACAGCACCGAATGCGCCAGCACGAACAACACGCTGCCTTGCCCGAGCCCGAACCACAGCAGCGCGAGCGGCAACAATGCAATGGCCGGCAGCGGATTGAACATCGCGGTGAGCGTCGCCAGCAGGTCACTGCCGAAGCGAGTGATGATCGCGAGCGTGGTGATCACCACGCCGAGACCGATCCCGAGCGCATAGCCCGCAAGCAGCGTTTGCAGCGAATTCCAGGTGCGCGTCGGCAGCACGCCGTTCGCGGTCGATCGCCAGAGTGCGACGAAGGTGTCGGTCAGCCTCGGCACCACCAGGTCATTGTCGACCAGTACCGCGTACCCCTGCCATATCACGCCAAGCATGACCAGAATGAGCGCGCGCCGCAGGCCATCTGAATCAAGCAGCTTGAGCCACAAGGGCAGCGGCTTCGTCACCAGACTTTTGTCCGGTTTCGAGATGACATCGACAACGAAGTCGGGACGGACACCGGCATCCACTGCGCTGTTCATCACTTGCCCCCGATTGGATCGGCCTGGTTATCGAGCAGCATGCCGGTGATCCGCTGTTCGAGATTCAGGCGCTGACTGGAATCCCAGTCCGAGCGGCAACTGAATTCGGCACGAACCTGGCCGGGATGCGGCGACAGCAGCAATATTCGCGAACCGATACGGGTCGCCTCGTCGATGGCGTGGGTGACGAACAGCATCGTGAAGCGGAGATCGTCCCACAGCCGCAACAGCTCGTCCTGCAGTTTCCTTCGCGTTAGCGCATCGAGCGCCGCGAACGGCTCATCCATCAGCAGGATGTCCGGCTCCATCGCCATCGCCCGCGCGATGGCGACACGCTGCTTCATACCACCGGACAGCATGTGCGGATAGACGTCGACGAATTTCGCCAGGCCGACCTTTTCAAGGCTTTCCCGCGCGCGTTCCAGGCAGTCGCGTTTGGTCCAGGACCGCGCCGCCATCGGAAACAGCACGTTCTGAAGCACGGTACGCCACGGAAACAGCTGGTCGAATTCCTGGAACACCATCATCCGGTCGGGTCCCGGCTTGCTGATCGGCTTGCCTGCCAGCAGGATGCTGCCCTCCACGGGTCGGACGAACCCGCCGACCGCCTTCAGCAACGACGACTTGCCGCATCCGGATGGGCCGAGCAGGATAAAGCGGTCGCCATGCTGGACCTCGAAGCTGACGCGCCAGGTGGCGGTGACGAGACTGGTGCGCGAGGCATATTGAAGCGTCACGCCGTCGACCTTGAGCAGCACCGACGACGCGGGGCTGGGCGCGGTGCGGTGGGTAGGTAATACGTCGTGGGGCATGGCAAGCATCAGCTGCCCCCGACGGCATGGATGCCTGGAAAAAAGTAATCCTTCCACGAACCCGGCTTGGTATCGAGAAATCCGGTTCGCGACAGGAATTCGGAGAACTTTTCAGTTCCTTGCGGTTCGAGCGTGTAGACATTGCGCGGATTCTGCACGATCTCGAGCAGCGCGGCACGCTCGGTTTCGGCGGTCCCGGTGACCTTGATGTAGTCATCGACCACACCCGGTCTGTCCGACGCGATGCGTTTCATCGCGTCTTCCAGCGCCAGCAGGAAGGCCTTGTAGGCGACTGGTTTCTTCTCGACGAATGCGGTCGGCGCCCATACCGCGCTGAAGGTCTCTGGGCCGCCAAATACCTCGAAGGAATCGAGAATCTTCGAGATGCCCGGCCGCTTGAGCACATCCTCCTGGTAGGGCGAACTGCCGAGATAGGCGGCGATCGCGCTTCTGGGCGAAAGCAGCGCCGCAACGGCATCGGGATGCTTCATCGACACCGTCTGGGCGTCGAGCTTTTCGAACGACCCGGCGCCGAATTGCTGTTCGGCCGCCATCTGCAGCACGACCGCCTGATACGACACCTTGGGAATCGACAAGGCGATCTTGTCGTCCGGCTTGAAGTCGCGCAGCGTCTTGATGTCAGGACGATTGGTCACCAGAAATACCGGTGAGGAGTTGAGCGCGGCAATGCCGCGGACTTTCAGGTTGTTCCGGGTCCGGTCCCAAAGCTTCATCATCGGCGCGAAGCCGCCCGCGGCGATGTCGGCCGAACCGGTCAGGATGGCGTCGTTCAACGCGCCGCCATTGCCGAGATTTTGCCACTCCACCTTGAGATCGAGGTTGAGTTCCTTTGCCCGCTTCTCCCACAGGCCTTCCGCTTGCATGACCGAGAGTGGCAGATAGGAAATCCCGAACTGCAGGACGACCTTTGCGGTTTCTGCTTGCGCCGCTGGTCCCGACAGCGCCACCAGCGCCGCGACGGCCGCGAACAGCTTCAGACGCATTTTCCCAGGCCGCGCGTCGCGCGGCTGCCGTTCCGACGATTGAAAGCATCGCATGGACAGTCTCCTTCAATGTTGAACTGATGAGCCGGGATCGACCTACGCCGCCAGGATCCTGGCGACCTCTGTGGGAGAATCGGTGAGCTCCAGGTCGTATTCGACCGGCGGCACATAGATACGCTGGAACGTAATGGGTTCGCGCCTGCGGCTGGTGGCGACCACCTGCAGTACCAGGCAGGGCGTTTTGTTCGGAACCGCCAGGTGCTCGCGGACCGCCTTCGTCATGATTTGCACTTTGGCGGTCTGCCGCACCGCCAGGGTCGGAGCGTTGAATTCCCGGTCGAGGATCTCCTTGAGGTTGACGCTTTCGAGGTCGGAGATCGGAAGCTTCAGCAACCGCTTGAACCTCGTGGCGCCAAGAAACATCTCGCTCCAGCATGCGAAGCGATCGTCGATGTTGACGCGGCGGCTAACCCGGACATATCCCATCTCGTCCTTGCCAAGCGCGCCCTCCAGCAGCGCATCTTTCTCGACGAGGGACCGCTCGACCACCTTGGCGTAGACCGGCAGCAGTTTTTGGCTTTGCGGGTCTCGGAAGCGATAGTGCCAAAGCTCCTTCATCGCGTGCCGGCTTGGCCGCACGAAGGTGCCGCGGCCGTGCTCGCGGACCAGTTCGCCATCGTTCATCAGCAGATTGAGCGAGCGCTGCGCGGTTCCGAGGCTGATGCCGATCGCCGCGCAGAGTTCGCGCTCGCCGGGCAGTTTCAGGCCTTCGGCGAGCGTGCCGGCCGCGATCAATTTGGAGATGGCGTCATAAAGCTGCGTCACCTTGGGAAGGCCCGATCGCTGGGCGTCCGAGAACGCATCGACGATCAGCGAGAGCGCGTCCGACTGGCTGCGTTGCTTTTCCGACATGTGCGGCGTTTTCATTGGATATCAGACCTTTGCCGGCCGCTTGGCCCATATCGGTTGGCGATGTTCGGCGAATGACTTTGGCCCCTCGATGAAATCGGGACTGGCGCGAAGCCGGGCCAAGCTCTCGTAATTGCTCTCCAGCGCCTCGTAGATGTCGGGCGTCCGCAGGCTCTCTCGGGTGATGTCGAGACAGGTAGCGATCGCTTCGGGCGATCCGCGCAGCACCCGTTGCGCGAGCGCCCTCGCTGCGTCGAGCGCGCTGTTTTCGGCGCAAACTTCGTTGATCAGTCCAAGACCCAGCGCATCGGAGGCACTGAGCGCCTTGCCCGCCAGCAAGATGGCCATTGCCGTCTTCGATCCGATCTGCCGCGGGAGAAGATGCATGCCGGCCAGCGCCACCAGGCCATGGCGAACCTCGGGCAATGCGAACCGGGCATTTGGCGCCGCGACCGCCAGATCGCAGGCGAGGACGATCTCGAAGCCGCCGCCCAACGCAACGCCGTTCACTGCCGCGATAATCGGTTTGGAGCGATGCCGGCGTTTGGTCAGTCCGGCAAATCCGGAAGCCGGGCGTTCCATCGGGCCCCCCTCGGCCTGCTGCTTGAGGTCGTTGCCGGCGCAGAACGAACGGTCCCCCTCGCCGGTGATAATGGCGACCAGCAAGCCCGTATCCGCCTCGAACGCATCGAATATCCGCGACAGTTCGAAGTGCGCGGCGGAGTGCAGCGCATTGCTTCGCTCGGGTCGCGTGATCGTCACGATGAGGATCGAACCTTCGCGGTCGACACGCGCGGACGGATTCGAACTGGTCATACTGAACCTGCTGGTTTGGAGGACATCAGCGCGACTTGATCTCTGACGACCGGATGCGCCATGAGTTGCCTCGCGGAAACGCCGAGCTGTTTTCCGGCGTTGAGCAATTCGGCCACACGCCCGGCCCTTAACGGATCGGCGCCGAGCAGAAAGACATTGTCGGTCACACCGAAATCATCGCGGCTCAGGACCGTCTTCCACAGATCGAGCAGCATGATCTCCTGGGCATTGACCGGAGGCTGGCGTTTGGGCTCCAGGTGCACGGCCAGCTGCTTCGGCAACTCACGCCGGAGTATCTTGCCGGTATCGTTTTTGGGGATGGCGTCGATCACCAGGATCACGGTCGGCACCTTGTAGGGGCTCAATTGTTCGGCAAGGTGGGATCGCAGTTGGCTTTCGGTCGGCGTGGCGCCGGCCCTCGCAACCACGGCGGCGACCAGTTCCTCGCCCAGGGTCGGATGCGGCACGGAAAAGGCAACCGCTTCGACGACGTCCGGATGCGACGTCAGGATATTGTCGATTTCGGCCGGATAGACCGACAATCCGCCGCGCTTGATCAGCTCCTTCGTCCGACCGACGATGAACAGATAGCCGTCATCATCGAGATAGCCGACATCGCCGGTGCGCAACCAGCCGTCGAAAAAGCTGTCGGGGATGCCATTGTCGGTCCCATAGCGCGTGATGACGCTGGGCCCCCGAACAACGATTTCGCCGTTTTGTCCGGCCGGCTGCGCGGCGCCGGCCGTGTCACAGATGCGGATCTCGGCGCCGAACGCGATCCCGACCGATCCGGACTTCCGAATACCGGGAGGCAGCCTGTTCGAACAGATCATCGATGCGGTTTCGGTCAAGCCATAGGTCTCGATCAGCGGTGCATCGAACAGCTTTTCCAGATCTTCGATCGCCGAGGCGGGCAAGGGAGCGGACGATGACCTGAAGAACCGCAAGCTGCCCCGGGACGGCACGCTTCGCGCGGCATGGAAGTGATCTAGCAGTGCCATGTGCATGGCGGGCGAGCCGGTGAACCAGGTCGGTCGCAACCGGTCGAAAATGCCGGCAAATGCCGGTGTGGAGAAATTGTCCGTACAGACGATCCGGGACCCAGAGAGCAGCGAGGAAATGCCGGCGCTGACAAGTCCGTGCACGTGGTGCAGCGGCATCGGATTGAGGCAGATGTCCACCTCACTTAGGCTGAAGGCGTCACGGATCGCACCCGCGGCCGCAAGAATGTTGGTGTGCGTGAGCGCAACCAGCTTCGGGTTTGAGGTCGTCCCCGAGGTCTGCATCATCATCGCGATTTCGGGCGGGCCGCTTGCCCGCTTCGTTGCGGAAATTCGGCCGGGTCGCGGTTCGATGGCCATGTCCGCAAGCTGATGCGCGCCGGCACGGAGCAGCAGCGACGGCATGCCTGCCTCAATCGCAATTTCCTCGGCAACGGGGTTGCTGCCGGCAAGCACCAGCGCCGTGACCTGCATCGCCTTGATGGCTGCCTCGAGCTCTTCCGCCCTGAGCTTTGGGTTGAAAGGGCAGCAGGTCGCGACCGAAGATATCCCGAGGAAGCCGATGATCCCGAGCGGCCCGCGCGGCGCCAGGAAGGCCACGCGATCGGTGGCCGTGATGCCAAGCTCGGTCAGCGCGCGGACAATGGCGCCCGTCGCGGTTAATGCGGTGTCGTAGCTGATCGCGGACACATCCGCGCCGACAAATGCCGGCAAATTGATCCCAAGTCGTGATGCGCCAAAAATGGCCGACGCGACTGTTTCATGGGAGCTCCGCGAACGCGCCAGATGATCCATCGCCTCAGGCCTGCCCAACGGAAATCAAAGCGTCGCTGCGCGTACCGAAAAGCTTTTCGTGGGCCTGGTCGTCCAGCGGACTCGCCATCGCGGCCTCTTTCAAGAGGTTCATGCCGCGCGTCACCGCTGGCCTCGCCGACACGCGATCCAGCCAGTTTTTTACCGCCGGGAAATCGTTGATCGTCACCCCCTGTCGCCGGTGCCGGCAAATCCAGGGAAAGGTCGCGATATCGGCGATGCTGTATTCGCCTGCCGCGATCCATTCTCGATCGCCGAGACGGCGTTCGAGCACGCCATAGAGGCGAACCGCCTCGCTGGTGTATCGCTCGACGGAATAGGCATGGCTTTCCCTGGCGTAGCGCCGGAAGTGGGTTGCCTGACCCAGCATCGGGCCGAGGCTGCTGCATTGGAACAGGGTCCATTCGAGTACGCTGGTCCGCTCGGCCAGCCC
>JAQGJF010000202.1 GCA_028290765.1 Tardiphaga sp. | reverse complement strand
CGAGCCGCGCCACGCAGTTGAATACCCAGGCCAGTTCGGCGTGTCCCGACACCTGGCTCTGGTTGAAGATGATCTGCTTCTTGGGATCGATGCCGCTGGCGATGAACGCGGCGGTGACCTCGCGGGTATTGCGGCGCAATTCGTCCGGACCGCCCCACACCGCCACCGGCACGGTGATGGCGTGCAGATCGACCACGCAATAGATGCAGGAATGCGTCGCCTGCAATTTCACGAAATTGACGATGGCGCCGAGATAGTTGCCGAGGTGCAGATTGCCCGTCGGCTGGACGCCTGAAAAGACCCGTTCGATGATCGCCATAACCGTGTTCCCGCGCGTGTCCGTCCCGCGCCGTCCCTTGCCACTTTGGCCGTACGTACGCAAGTCAGCGTTGCTGATCGGCTAATGGCGGCGCAGACCGGCCTTGGTGATCACCCCGAACAGGACGAGGAGCATGCCATAGATGACAAGTCCGCCGGCGATCAGGATGCCAAGAACTGCGGCCTGTACGAGGCCATGGGCGTTCGCCGTCCAGGCCAATACAAAGCGCGCCAGCCAGAGCAGCGCCCCCATCGCCAGCGCCGCCAGCGCGATCAACGGCAGCCGCTGGCGCGCTTTCGCATCGATTGAAAATCCGAATGCCACTGCACCGCGCAGGGCTAGCACGCCGGCGCAGCACCAGGCCGCCAGCGCGACGCTCGCCGCAACGCCGGATGCGCCGAACCGCGGCTGCAGCAGCAACGCCGCCAGAACCGCGACGGCCAATCCGACCAGGGTCGCGAGCAGCGGCGTGGTGGTGTCGTCGCGGGCAAAGAACGCCGGCGACAACGCCTTGACCAGGACATGGGCGGGCAGGCCGAGGCCGAGCAGCGCCAGCGCCTCTGCGGTCGCCGCGGTGTCGGCGGCGGTGAAGGCGCCATGCTCGAACAGCAGACGCACGATCGGCTGGCTCAGCACGATCAGGCCGAGGGCAGCGGGCAGAGCGAGGCCGATGGCGAATTCGAGGCCGCGCGATTCGGCCGCGACAACCGCCGCGCGATCGCCGCCGCGCACCGCGCGCGTCAATTCCGCCACCAGCACGGTGCCGATCGCCACCCCGACGATACCGAGCGGCAGTTCGATCAGGCGGTTGGCGAAGTACAGCCACGATACCGCCGACGGTGACGTCGACGCGAGGACGGCGCCGGCAACGATCAGCAATTGCGGGGCGGAATTGGCGACCATGCCGGGAACCGCCTTGCCGAGAAAGCCGCGCATTTCGGCGTCGAACGACATCCGCAGCGGCACCGCCATGGCGTCGCCGCGGCGCCAGGCCAGAACCAATAGTTGCAACAGGCCGGCGACGCCGATGGTGCCGGCCATGATCAGCGCGGCTGTCGATGAATCGAACGGATGCAGCAACAGCGCCGCCATCACGGCGATCAAAGCGAGATTGAACAGCAACGGCGAGAACGCCGTCAGCGCGAAACGATGTTGCGCGTTCAACAGTCCCATCATCACGGTGACCGGGCCGGCGAAAGCGAGATAGGGGAGCATCAACCTGGCATTGTCGACCGCCAACTGCAGCGTCGCGCGCCCGACGAAACCCGGCGCCAGTGCGGTGATGACCAGCGGCATGATGAGCCCGATGATCGCCGTGACGACGATCATCGCCACGCTGACGGTGCCGAGCACGCGTCCGGCGAACGCCGCGGCGGCGCCGGCGCCGGCGGTATCGCGGACGCGCAACCAGGCCGGCACCAGCGCCGCGTTCAAGGCGCCTTCGCTGAGCAGCCGCCGGATCACATTGACCAGTTGAAACGCCACCAGGAACGCATCGGCGACGGGACCCGCGCCGAGCAGAGCCGCCACCATCGCGTCGCGAATAAACCCCAATAGCCGCGAAGCCAGCGTTGCCGTGGAGACGGTGAGGATGGGACGGATCATGAGGCTTCTGGTTTGGCGCGGCTTGCTCGCGCGAGGATGATCGTGATAGGTCGCAAGCCACTTCACGCCGGCAGCCTTGCACCAAAGCCGAGTTGAATCGGATTTTTGGCGCCATCGCAATTGCCGCAACGGGATTTTATCGATGACCACAGCGAAATACGACGTTCTCGCCATCGGCAACGCGATTTTCGACGTTCTGGTGCAGACCGACGAGGGCTTCCTCGCCCAGCACGGCATGGCCAAGGGCGGCATGGCCCTGATCGACGAGGCGCGGGCGCTGGCGATCTACAACGCCATGGGGCCGGCGGTGGAGATGTCCGGCGGTTCCGCGGCGAATACCATTGTCGGCATTGCCAGTTTCGGCGCCCGCGCCGCCTATGTCGGCAAGGTCAAGGATGACCAGATCGGCCGGATGTACAGCCACGACATTCGCGCGGCGCATGTTGCGTTCGAGACCATGCCGGCCTCCGACGGCCCCGCCACCGGCTGCTCCTATATCCTGGTGACGCCGGACGGCGAGCGCACCATGAACACCTATCTCGGCGCGGCGCAGGATCTGACGCCGGGCGACATCGATCCGGAACAGATCGCGGCTTCCGCGATGGTCTATCTCGAAGGCTATTTGTGGGATCCGAAGAATGCCAAGGAGGCTTTTCTGAAGGCCTCGACGATCGCGCATGGCGCCGGACGCCAGGTAGCGCTGACGCTGTCGGATTCGTTTTGCGTCGACCGCTATCGCGGCGAGTTTCTCGAATTGATGCGATCGGGCGCGGTCGACCTGATTTTCGCCAATGAAGCCGAATTGCATTCGCTGTACCAGACGTCGGATTTCGACACCGCGCTCAAGCAACTGGCCAAGGACGTGAAGCTCGGCGTGGTCACGCGCAGCGAAAAGGGCTGTGTTGTCGCCGACAAGGACAAGGTCACGGCGGTCCCGGCTTTCCCGATCGACAAGATGGTCGACACCACCGGAGCCGGCGATCTGTTCGCCGCCGGATTTCTGTTCGGCCTGGTGCGCGGCGCCGGCCACGAGAACGCCGGCAAGCTCGGCGCGCTGGCCGCCGCCGAAGTGATCCAGCACATCGGCGCGCGGCCGCAGACCTCGCTCAAGGCGCTGGCGCAGGCCAAGGGCCTGCCGGTGTAGTTTCCACCTGCGTACCCGATCATGATTCTGTAACGCAGATGCATATCAACGGGTCGTCCCTGCGAACGAACGCAGGGACCCATAGGGCGCGGACTCGTTGTTGG
>JAQGJF010000106.1 GCA_028290765.1 Tardiphaga sp. | reverse complement strand
GTGCGCGCGAATCTTTGAATACTATGCGCACCGGGGCGAGGAATTTCTCCGGCCGCAGACCCTTCCGTCGCTTTTGGGGGACGGCACGCTTCTCAACGAACCGCTCGGCATCCTCTTCGGCATCCAGCCGTGGAACTATCCTTGCTACCAGGTTGTCCGCTTCGCGGCGCCGAACTTGATGGCGGGAAACGTGGTGCTGTTGAAGCACTCGACCCGCGTTCAGCAATGTGCCGAAGCAATCGACCTGCTGTTCCGCGAGGCGAGCTTCCCCACGGGCGCTTACACGAACCTCGTGGTTACTGCCGGTCTTGCAAACAAGGTCGTTGACGACGATCGGGTGCAGGGCGTGTCGTTCACCGGCAGTGACACGAGCGGTGCCCGGATCGCCGAGCGAGCCGGCCGGTATGTCAAAAAGACCACCATGGAGCTAGGCGGCAGCGATCCCTTTGTGGTTCTCGATGACGCGGATATGAAGCTCACCATTGAGCGTGCGGTCTTCGGCAAGATGGCCAACATGGGACAGTCATGCGTCGCCGCCAAGCGATTCATCCTCCTCAATCGGTGAGTAACGAGTTTGTTGATGGTTTCAGGGAGAGGCTCGCCGCCCTTAAGATGGGAGATCCGCTCGACGAGTCGACCGGCGTCGCGCCGCTGTCTTTCGTTGAAGCGGCAGCGAGGCTCGAAGACCAGGTCAACCGCTCGGTCGCCGGCGGCGCCCACGTCATTCTCGGCGGGAAGCGCCCGTCCCCCCACAGCGCCTTTTTCGAACCCACCATCCTGACGAATGTCAAGAAGGGGACACCGGCGTACGACGAAGAACTCTTTGGACTGGTGGCCGCCGTGATGGCTGTCCCCGACGAGGAGACCGCGATCGCGGTCGCGAACGACACCAAGTACGGTCTTGGGGGCTCGGTCTACACGCGCGATATCGAGCGCGGGCGGCGCGTCGCGGATCAGATCGACGCCGGCATGGTCTTCGTCAATCACCCGCCCTGGATCTATGAAGACATGCCTTTTGGTGGAATCAAGAAATCTGGATACGGTCGGGAGGCTGGCCCGCTCGGCATCCAGGAGTTCGTGAACAAGAAGCTCCTTCGCGCGCCACTATCGGCATAAGCGTTCTGAACACGGTGACCCACAAGGCGGCGATGAGCTGCCGCGGCTGTACGCGGAGGAAATCGATCCGGAGACAGAGGCCTTTCATCGGGAATTTCCCGCAACGCGCATGCGCTGATCAGTTGCGCGATCAAGCTGCTGCTGTCCGAGACGGGCGGCGAATCCGCACTTTACGGTGTGCAGGGCGAGCGCACGCGCCGCGCCGCGGACGTGACCGGCACCGCCAAGGAGATCACCGATGCCCTGCAAACACACTTAATCAGCGCTCAAGCGCACATCGATCTGTGCGGGTTGGGCCTTGCAAGTGCGTCGAAGACTGCCGTCTGAGATGGCGGCCACGGCAAAGCCTAGCGAGCAGCTGCGAACCGAGTCTTGCGTGGCGTCCGGTAACGGCCGTTGCGAAGCGTAGACAGGGAGGTGTAGGCCGGAATGAAGTGAACGGGAACGACGACTTCACGGTGCTTAAGTCCCTTGCCGTCCTTAACCGGCCCCAAATCCCGGATGATGCAGAATTGGCCGTCGCTCATCCTAGCCAAATGACAGTTCTTGAACTGACTCATGCGGTGAGCAAGCACTGGCCGCCGGTCCCGTAAATTGTTGACCTCGCCGAATCGATCCTATGCGTCAGACGAGGCACGAAGCTGCCGCTTATTTGCCGCCCAAGCGGGCCGTCCTCGGCGGCATCAGATCTTTCTCCCATCCAAATACACATCTGCCATCCAGCGCCGCCGCGCGCTCGGTGGCGACGAACGCTTCGAACGACGGTTCGTCTGCCGTCCGTTCAAGCCGGCGCGCCTGATCGTCAGGGCGCTTCAATGCCTGCACTTCTTCTTCACGTCCGAGTTTGCGTTCCGGACTGCCGACTTCATGACGCGGATGGTTTCGTCGTAGGCCTTGATCGGGACAGGGTAGGCATGCCGGTCCTTGCCGCCGTGCGCAAGCGAAAACCTCGCCGGATCCCGAAAGCGATAGGGGCGCCGGAATGACCTCGGCCACCATTGCGAGTGATCGGATGGTGTGGGCGCCCATGCCGGGCGTCAGCGGCAGATCCGGAAAGTCGGCAGGACCGCGCTCGGCAGCCGCGGCGAGCGTGCGATGGAGCCGTCGCGTGAAGACGTCGCTGGAGCGCACGTCGTGATGCGCCGGCATGATGAGGTGCGGCAGCAGCGCTTGCGCTGGCGTGTCAGCGCCGCAAGAAGCATCTCATCACCGGCGCTGTCAATGATCTCGTCGCGCATTAGCAGCAACGTGCGGTCCAACGCCCTGCCGGAGAGTCATGTGAGCGTCAACCGCGACGGGATGGATACCTCCTGCCAGCGGCCGTCGCTCTGAATCTCGGTCAGGTAATGCATCTTTGAACCCGACGGGTCCAAGGCCGAAGCCTGGAATCACGAGAGACAGGAACCCCGGCTTGTGGATGATGGGGTAATCATCGTCGGTCTTTGAAATAAAATGCCTTTCCTGAATGGGTGTGCCTTTTGCTGGGTGAAACACTACTCCGATCATCTCCAGCGTGGTGAAACTTATGAAGGTAAGCCTCCGGCGTCTACGCTTTTCCGTATCTAACAGAGCGATCGCCATGACGTCACCTCGACGCACTGACTTCGCCGCCTTCATTCTCGACTTCATGGACTTCATAGAGAAAAAGATCATAGAGGCCGTGGAGACAGAAGCCTCGCGCATCGCTGCTCGGCGCGCTAAGACCCCGCTGGGGGGCTTGACTTGAATAAGCCCAAGTCGACGGTGGCCCCGATCGCGCAGTTCATGCAGCGCTGGCTGCTTCGCCACAGCAATACGGCTTCGCGCTTAAGGTGATCAAGATCGACCGCCGTTTCGCGGACCTGACCTTTCGGCGATCAGTATTTGAACTCGGGCATCGCCTTCAATTTGTCCTTGGTGGCGTTGTATGCCGCGTGATCGGGATACCATTTGCGGGTTGAACTCGTGGTCGTTGAGGATCCAGTTGTGGTTCCTGTGCCGCTGGAAGCGGAACGCGCCGGTTCGTCGACCCATTTTA
>JAQGJF010000103.1 GCA_028290765.1 Tardiphaga sp. | reverse complement strand
ACCTACACTGGCTGGAATTTGTTCAACAAGGAGTTCTTCGAGGATGGATTCTGCACCTTGAGCGGCAGCTTTATCCCGTTCGCGTCGACGAGACAGGAACGTCTCGCGACCGGAGACCCTCGTCCCTCGATTGAAGAGCGCTATCCGACCAAGGAGGCTTACGTCGCCGCCTTCAAGAAGGCCGCCGACGACCTGGTTGCCCAGCGCTTCCTGCTGCCAGACGATGCAGCCCGGCTGATATCCCAGGCGGAAAAAGACGGTATTCGAAGCGCGCCTTAGGTGACGCACTGCGTCGTCCCGGACGCCGTCGTCGCAAGAGCTCCTCGCAATGGCGTTGCCAGTTTGCGTATGCGCTCTTATTTCCCCTTCGCAATCCTTCGGCAATGCTGCAGCGCCGCCTCGATCAAATTCTCGCTTGCCTCCGGCGTGCGGAACGCCGAGTGCGCTGACAGCGTGACATTGGGAAGCTTGGTCAGCGCATGATCGGCGGGCAGCGGCTCGATGTTGAAGACGTCGAGCCCGGCATGCCTGATGTGACCTGAATTGAGCGCCTCGATCATCGCTTCCTCGTCGACCAGCGCGCCGCGTGCGGTGTTGACCAGGATGACGCCCGGCTTCATGGCTTCAATGCAGGCGCGCGAGACAAGCCCGCGGGTCTCGTCATTCAACAACAGATGCAGCGAGATCACGTCGCTCTCGGTCAAGAGCTCATCGAGCTCGACGAACGCGACCTTGGGCGATTTCTTCGGCGTCCGGTTCCAGGCGATCACCCGCAGGCCGCTGCCGAGCGCGATCCGGGCGACTTCCGCGGCGATACCGCCGAATCCGATCAGCCCCAGGGTCTTGCCGGTGAGCTGCACGCCGTCGTCGCGCAGCCAGTTGCCGGCGCGCATCTCGCGGTCCATCTGGGCCAGGCCGCGTGCGCCGGCCCACATCAGCGCGATGGCGCACTCCGCCACCGCGGTGTCGCCGTAACCCTTGATCAGATGCACCGTGATGCCGAGTTCGGCCAGCTCTTCCGGGTTCATGTAGCTGCGTGCGCCGGTGCCGAGAAACACCACGTGTTTCAGCCCGGTGCATTTTTTTGCGATCTCGGTCGGCAGTGCGGTGTGATCGACGATCGCGACAGCGGCGCCGCCGAGCACCTCGGGGTATTGCTCCGGCGTGATGTCGGGATCGCGATGGATGCGGACATCGGGATCGCCTTTCTTCGTGAGTCGCTCGAAGATCACCGCCAGAGATTCATTGGCATCGACAAATACACCGCGCACCGAAGTCTCCTTGGGGTTTGGACAGCGAACGTCGCTGGCTATTTCGAGGCTACGCCGGCCAGCGACAGCACGGTATGCAGCAGCACATTGGCGCCGGCCGTGCAATCGGCCTGCGTCGCGTCTTCCAGCTCGTTGTGGCTGACGCCGTCCTTGCAGGGCACGAAAATCATCGCCGCCGGAATTTTGGTGTTGAGGTTGCAGGAATCGTGGCCGGCGCCGGAGGTGATGCGGCGATGGCTGTAGCCGAGTGCTTTGGTGGCGTTCTCCACCGCGTCGACCAGCGTCTTGTCGAAATGGGTCGGCGCCTTGCGCCAGACCAGGTCGATCGCGATGTCCACCTTGCGGCGCTTGGCAATCTCGGCGGCGGCGGCCCTGATATCCCTGTCGAGCGCGTCCATGGTCTCGGCGTTGTTGCTGCGGCAGTCGATCGTGAATACAATCTCGCCGGGAATGACGTTGCGTGACGGGTTGGCGATCACGGCTTCGCCCACCGTGCCGACCGCATTGGGGCCGAGTTCCCTCGCGATCCGTTCCACCGCCAGCACGATTTCCGACAATGCCGCCAGCGCATCGCGGCGCAGCGGCATCGGCGTCGAACCGGCGTGGCTTTCGAAGCCGGTGATGCGGCCGTCATACCAGATGATGCCCTGGCCATGATCGACGACGCCGACGGTCTTGCCTTCAGCCTCGAGGATCGGCCCCTGCTCGATATGCAGTTCGATGAAAGCGCCGAGCTTTCGCACACCGACGGCTTCCTCGCCGCGGTAGCCGATACTGTCCAGAGCCTCGGCGACAGTCACGCCTTCGGAATCCTTGCGCGCGAGGATATTGTCGACCGTGAAATCGCCGACATAGGCCGCCGATCCCATCATGGCCGGGGCGAAGCGCGAGCCTTCCTCGTTGGTCCAGTTGACGATGCAGAGCGGAACTTCGGTCTCGATCCCGGCATCATTGAGGGTGCGCACCACTTCGAGCGCCGCCAGGGTGCCGAGCACGCCGTCGAACTTGCCGCCGGTGGGCTGGGTATCGAGATGCGAGCCGAGACCGACCGGCGGCTTCGACATGTCGCGGCCCTTGCGCAGCGCGAACATCCCGCCCAGGGCGTCGATATGGACTTCGCAGCCCGCGGCTTCGCAGGCCTTGCGGAACCAATCGCGAACCATTTTGTCTTCAGGCCCGAGCGTCAGCCGCCGCACGCCGCCCTTGGCGGTGGCGCCGAATTTTGCGGTTTCGTGAATCGTATCCCACAGCCGTGCGGAGTCGATTTGCAGATTGGATGCGATGGATGTCATGCAGCCTCAACCGGTTATTCGTGGCGCGATCGGTATCAGCCTTTTCAATGACGCGCCCGCCGCGGCGCGTCAACAATGGCGCTGCCCTGCGCCAGCTGGGCGGCCAGTTCGGCGACGCGCTCGACCGCGACCGTGTCGGGGGAAGCCAGCCAGCTCGCTGAAAATGTCAGCAGCGGTATTTGCAGGTTGGTCGAGAGCAGTTGCAGCCGGCCGTCGGCCATTTCGTTTTCGACGATCGCGGTGGGAATTACGGCAATGCCGAGGCCTTCGATCGCCATGTGGATGACAGTGGCCAGCGAGGCACTAGCGTGCAGGCGCATCGGCGGCAGGTCGGTGCGGTTGAACAAAGAGCGCACGATTTCATAGGGCTGGGTCTTGCGCGGAAACGTGATGATCGGAAACTTGGCCAGATCGTGCACCGTCAGGTTTCGCTCGCCGAGGCCAAGCGACGGGCTGGCCAGAAATCCCACCGGATAGTCGCACAGCACCCGGTTGCTGATCGTCGGCGCCGTCAGCGGCCCGAGCAGGAACGCCAGTTCGATTTCCTGGGCCAGCAGCCGCGTCGTCAGATTCGAGGTAATGTCGACCTCGATTTCGAGCGAGAGGTTGGGGTAGGCGTGATTGACCCGCTTGATCAATTGCGACAGCCAGGTGTGGACGATGGTCTCGGCGACGCCGAGCCGCAGCACGCCGCGCATCGCCGAGCGGTCGCCCACCACCGCCAGCATTTCCGAGCGCAGCCCGATCAGCTTTTCGGCATAGACCAGCATCTGCCGCCCGCTCGGCGTCGGCAGCACCATGCGCCGGTCGCGCTGCAGAAGCCTGACGCCTACCTCGCGCTCGAGTTGCGCAATTCGCTGCGAGATTGCAGGCTGGGTGGTATTGAGCTTCTGGGCGGCGCCACGGAAGCTGCCCAGCGTCACCACCCACATGAAGGTCTCGATTGCCTTGAAATCAGTCATGCACCCAAAGCCCCCAAATCGATAAATTTTATTTATCGATCTTGATTAAAAACCACGATTAGACATTATGGTAGCCATATGCGCCATTCCCTGTCGAGTGAATTGGAGCGGGATCGACGATGACCGGCTTGGCAACAACGGAACGGCCATTGGACGGCGCGGCGGCTGACCTGTCGCCAGGCGCCGACTTGTTGCCAAGCGTTGTGGCCCGGCATGCCTGCCGCGCCGGCATGGCCGACAGCACCGCGGGCGTCGCCAACGGCTTCGTGCAGGGCAATCTGGCGATCCTGCCGGAAAAGCTCGCGGCATCGTTTCACCGTTTCTGCCAGCTCAATCCCAAACCGTGTCCGATCATCGGCATGTCCGACGTCGGGGACCCGCGGATTCCCGCGCTGGGGATCGACCTCGACATCCGCACCGATGTGCCGCGCTACCGCGTCTGGCGCGACGGCGTGGTGGTCGAGGAGCCCACCGACATCATGGCGCATTGGCGCGACGATCTCGTCGCCTTCGTGCTCGGCTGCTCGTTTTCATTCGAAGAAGCGCTGATGGCGGACGACCTGCCGATCCGTCACATCGAGCACAATGTGCGGGTGCCGATGTACCGCACCAATATCGACTGCGCGCCATCGGGACCGTTTGCCGGTCCCATGGTGGTATCGATGCGGCCGTTCAAGCCGGCGGATGCGATCCGCGCGGTGCAGATCACTTCACGGTTTCCGGCGGTGCATGGCGCGCCGGTTCATCTCGGGCATCCGCATTCGATCGGGATCGCTGATATCGCAAAACCCGACTATGGCGATCCGGTGCCGGTGGCCGCCGATGAGATTCCGGTGTTCTGGGCGTGCGGCGTGACGCCGCAAGCGGTGATCGCGGCGGCGAAGCTGCCGTTCGCGATGACGCATGCCCCCGGATTGATGCTGATAACAGACCTTCGGAATAAGCAATTGGCTGTGCTTTAATGGGCAGCTCTTGCCGCTCATTGAGGCTTTACCGTCGTGTTCAATCGTTTCATCGAGAGCTGCCGAAAAACAGGGGATTTCGTCATATGACCATCACGCGCCGAAATGTATTGCTGGGTGCTACTGCCTCCGCCGCGCTGCTGCCGATCGCGGCCCGCGCGCAAGCCAATGAAGTGGTCATCGGGCTCACTTATCCGCTCTCCGGCGCTAATGCCCAGATCGGCGTCGATGCGCAAAAAGCGTTCGATACCGCGCTTGATATCATCAACAAGGATTACGATTTCGATCTGCCCCTGGCGAAAGGCGAAGGCCTGTCCGGCCTCGGCGGCGCCAAGATCCGCCTCGTTTTCGCCGACCATCAATCCGATCCGCAGAAGGGCCGGGCCGAAGCTGAACGGCTCATTACGCAAGAGAAGGTCTGCGCCGTCATCGGCACCTATCAGAGCGCGGTGGCCGTCACGGTCAGCCAGATCTGCGAGCGCTACCAGACCCCGTTCATTTCGGCGGACAATTCCTCGCCGAGCCTGCATCGCCGCGGCCTCAAATATTATTTCCGTGCGGCGCCCCATGACGAGATGTACTCGACCGCGATGTTCGATTTCTTCGATGCCATGAAGAAGAAAGGCACCAAGATCGAGACGCTGGCGCTGTTCCATGAAGATACCATCTTCGGCACCGACTCCTCCAACGCGCAGCTCAAGCTCGCCGCGGATCGCGGCTACAAGGTCGTCGCCGATATCAAGTATCGCGCCAATTCGCCCTCGCTCTCTGCCGAGGTGCAGCAGCTCAAGGCGGCGAATGCCGACGTGCTGATGCCGTCGAGCTACACCTCCGACGGCATCCTGCTGGTCAAGACCATGGCCGAACTCGGCTACAAGCCGAACGCGATCATGGCTCAGGACGCCGGTTTTTCCGAAAAGGCGCTGTACGACGCGGTCGGCGACAAGCTCGAAGGCGTAATCTCGCGCGGCACTTTCTCACTCGATCTCGCCGCTAAAAGGCCGATGGTCGGCAAGATCAACGCGATGTTCAAGGAGAAGTCGGGCAAGGATTTCAACGACCTCACGTCGCGGCAGTTCATGTCCCTGTTAGTGATGGCGGACGCCATCAATCGCGCCAAATCCACAGACGGCGAAAAGATTCGCGAGGCGCTGGTGGCGACCGACCTGCCGGGCGAGCAGACCATCATGCCCTGGACGCGCATCAAGTTCGACGACATGGGCCAGAATAACGACGCCGATCCGGTGATCTTGCAATACATCGGCGGCAAGTTCGTCACCATCTCCCCGCCCCAGGCAGCCATCGCCGAAGCCACCTGGCCGATGAAGTACGCAAGAAGCGGCGCGCCCCTCATGCTGAGGAGCGCGCCCTGAGGCGGCGTTCTTACGCCGCCGATGCACGCGTCACGAAGGATGGCCGCGAGTCCATACGTTGCATCCATCCTTCGAGACGCCGCGCAAGAGCGCGGCTCCTCAGGATGAGGCTTACCGAGTTGAGAGGACCACGTCTTTGACAGCCGCCACCATCATCCAAAGCCTGGCGAGCGGCCTCCTGATGGGGCTGCTCTACGGCCTGATCGCGGTCGGTCTCGCGCTGATCTTCGGGTTGATGGACGTGACGAATTTCGCCCATGGTGAATTCCTCATGCTGGCGATGTATGGCGCGTTCTTCCTGTTTGTGTTCTTCGCCATCGATCCGTTGCTGGCGGCGCCGTTCGTGGCAGCCGGGATGTTCGTGTTCGGAGCGGCGATCTATCTATTGATTGTGCGCTTTGCGATGCGGGCCAAGGCCAATATCGGAATGGTGCAGATCTTCACCACCTTCGGCCTCGCCATCCTGATGCGCGGGCTGGCGCAGTATTTCTTCACGCCGGACTATCGCAGCATCCCGACCTCCTGGCTCGGCGGCAAGACGGTGTCGTTCGGCGGCATTTTCCTGCCGGTGCCGCAGCTCGCCGGCGCGCTGATCTCGCTGCTGGCGTTCGGCGCGCTGTATTTCTTCATCAAGAAGACCGACTTCGGCCGCGCCCTTGAAGCCACCCGCGAGGATGCCGGCGCGGTGGCGCTGGTCGGCATCGACAAGAACAAGGTGTTCGCGCTCGGCTGGGGCCTCGGCTCGGCGCTGGTCGGCCTTGCCGGCGCGGTGATGGCGATGTTCTTCTACATCTATCCCGACGTCGGCGCGTCCTTTGCGCTGATCGCCTATGTCACGGTGGCGCTCGGCGGCTTCGGTTCGGTGTTCGGCGCCTTTGCCGGCGGCATCATCGTCGGCCTGGTCGAGGCGTCCACCGCGCTGATCCTGCCGCCGTCGCTCAAATCGGTCGGCATCTATGCCGTCTATCTGCTGGTGGTGTTCATCCGGCCCCGCGG
Organism: Tardiphaga sp.; assembly: GCA_028290765.1. The sequence continues at coordinate 541 of JAQGJF010000103.1, read as the reverse complement.
GCTGTTCGGATCGATCTGATGGACACAACCTTCACCCAGACCCGCCGCCGCGACCTCTTCCTGGCCCTCTTCCTGGCGGCGCTGGCGGCCGTCGTGCCGTTCTTCGTCAAGGACGTCAACGTCCAAAACATCATGGTTCTGACCCTGATGTATGCGGCGCTGTCGCAGAGCTGGAACATCCTCGGCGGCTATTGCGGCCAGATATCGCTCGGCCACGCGCTGTATTTCGGCCTCGGCGCCTACACCACCACGCTGCTGTTCACCAAGTACGGCGTGCTGCCGTGGTTCGGCATGGTCGCGGGCGGATCGATCTCGGCGGTCATCGCGCTGGCTCTGGGCTATCCGACGTTCCGGTTGCGCGGCCACTACTTCGTCATCGCCACCATCGTGATCGCGGAAATCGGATTGCTGCTGTTTCATAACTGGGACTGGGCGGGCGCGGCGCTCGGCATCGACGTGCCGGTGCGCGGCGATTCATGGGCCCGGTTCCAGTTCACCCGCAGCAAGCTTCCCTATTACTATTTCGCGCTGGTGTTCTGCT
>JAQGJF010000387.1 GCA_028290765.1 Tardiphaga sp. | reverse complement strand
TGCCGCCCAGCACGGTGATGACGAACACCGCGGCGAGAAAGCTCACGCCCATGGTCGGCGACACCGGAAACAGCATGCTCGACAGCGACCCGGCGGCGCCCGCCAGCGCCGCGCCGGCGCCAGCCGTCAGGGCAAAGACCTTTTGCGGATTGATGCCCATCAGGTTGGACATCTCGCGATCGAGCGCGGTGGCGAGGATGGCCTGGCCGAGACTGGCGCTGCGGAGAAACACGAAGAAGGCGATGCCCAGTACCAGCGAGAGCCCGGCGGCGACCAGCCGCACCACCGGCACCAGCGTTCCGAACAGCGCGACCGACGTGCTGGCGTAGGACGCGTTGACCGACCGCACGTCGGAGGTGAAGGCGAGCACGGTGGCATCGGTCAGGACCAGGTCGATGCCGAAGGTCCCGACCAGCGAGAGCAGCAGGCTGGTGCGGATGACGCCGTTGAGAATGAAGCGCTGGATGGCGTAGCCGAGCACGAACATCGCCGCCATCGCGAACGGCATCGAGACGATCGGATCCATGCCGAGCTTCTCGAACAGGAAGTACGTCACATAGGCGCCAAGCATGATGAAGGAGGTGTGGGCGAGATTGATGACGCCCATGACGCCCCACACCATCGAAAAGCCCACGGTGGCGAGCCCATACAGGCCGCCCAGCAAAATACCGTTCACCGTTGCTTGAGCGAGCATGATATGACCTTGCGGACACAGAGTTGCATCTTATGCATACACAAAGTATACACAACGTCTCGGAGGCCGCAATGAGCAAAAAGGTAGCAGCCCGCTCAAATGTTAAGGCGTCGAAGGGCGCGAGCAGCGAGCGCGCCTATCGCGCGCTGATGCGGGAGATCGTGTCCTTCACGCTCAGTCCGGGGGAGGATCTCGACGAAGCCACGCTGGTCGGGCGGCTCGGCGTTTCGCGCACGCCGGTCCGGGAAGCGCTGGTCCGGCTCGCCGCGGAAGGCCTGGTGCAGCTCGTCCCCAATCGCGGCGCGCGCGTCGCGCCGATGGGCTGGAACGACATCCGAGAACATCTCGAAGCCTTCGATGTCTCCCAGCGCCTGGTCACGCGCTGGGCCGCGCTGCGCCGCACCGACGAGCAGATCGAGGACATGCAGACCGAGCGGCTGGCCTTCGAGAAGGCCTTCATGCAGGACGATGCCGTGGCGATGCTCGATGCCAATTTCCGCTTTCATGCCGCGATCGGCGCCGCCTGCCGCAATTCGCTGATTCAGCGATTCTACCTGCAGCAACTGACGGCGGATCTGCGGATCGCCCGGCTGGCGATGACCAATGAGTGCTTCACCAGCGAACAGGCCTACCGCGATCACGTCGGCAACATCGTGCGCGAACACCGCGAGATGGTCGAGGCGATCCGCGACCGCGACGCGGACCGCGCCGAGGAGCTGGCGCGATCCCATGCCGACCTCGCCCGCAAGCGGGTGTCGGAAAGCCTGACCCAGACCATCACGCCGTCGATGGACATCCGGCTCGGCGATCAGGCCGCCGCCGATGTGTGAAGTCTGTGCGATCTTCGGCGCCGGCGAGCACTGGAGCGATTTCGGCCGGCTGCGCGACGAGAGATTTCCGTTCGCCGACATCCAGCACTACCGCGACGAGCGCAAGCGCCGGATCCGGCTACTCAATGCCGTGCTGGCGGACGTCGCCGTCAGTTGCGAGGACTGGGACGGCGAAGCCCTGATGCTGTTCGACAAAGCCGGCCGTTCGAAGATCGCGCCGACCCTGAACGACGTCTGGCCGGCCGTCGAAGCGCTGTCGGGCCGGCCGATCGACCCGCTCGATCCGTCCTTTGCGGCGGGGGTGCGCCAAGGAGTTCGTGATGTCTGACCGGCTGCCGCTGTTCATCGTCACCGGCTTTCTCGGCAGCGGCAAGACCACGCTGGTGCAGCGCTTCCTGCGCGAACCCGGCGGCCAGGGCACCGGCGTGGTGGTCAACGAATTCGGCGAGACCGGCCTCGATCATCGGCTGATGGTGCATGCCGCCGAGAACGTCGAGTTGATCGGCAATGGCTGCATGTGCTGCGCCCGCCGCGACGATGTCGGCCGCGCGCTGTATGATCTGGTCCGGATGTCGCGCGACGCCGGCCAGCCGCGTTTCTCGCGCGCGATCATCGAGACTTCCGGACTTGCCGACCCCTCCCCGATCGTCGGCACCATCGCCCGCGATCCATGGCTGCGCCAGCATGTCGAACTGGTCAGCGTCATCGCGGTGATCGACGCCGTGGCCGGCCTGCGCAACCTCCAGGATTTTGAAGAAGCGCGGCGGCAGGTGGCGATTTCCGATGCGCTGGTCGTGACCAAGACCGACCTGCGAGCATCGGTCGAACCGCACGAAATCGTGCGCGCGGCGCGCCGGATCGCGCCCGATCTGCAGGCGCATGATGCGCAGGATCCCGACTTCAGCCTGGTCAGACTGTTCGACAGAGTGGACGACCGCGTCGCGGCCCGCCCATCCGGCAGCCTGTTCGCCGCCACCGAAGTGCCGGACCACGACACGGCGGTGGGATCGTTCACGCTGTCGCTGCCCGAACGGGTCGACTGGCCGGCGTTCACGCTGTGGCTCTCGGCGCTGCTGCATCGTCACGGCGACCGCATCCTGCGCGTCAAGGGCCTGGTCCGCAGCTCCGTCGGCGCCAACCCGATCGTGATTCATGGCGTGCAGCACGCGATGCATCCGCCGGTGCACCTGACCGGCGAAGACGATGGCCAGAAATCGTTCCTGGTGTTCATTACCCGCGGATTGGAGCGCGACCGGATCGAGGACAGCCTCGAGCGGTTCCTTGCGCTCACTGGCGCCGACGCGAATGGCGCTTTGGTCAGCTAAGTCGGGACGATTTGAGGCTGGATCGCCGCTGCCAACTCCGTCGTTGCGAGGAGCGCTTGCGACGAAGCAATCCAGCTCTTACTTGTGGCCCTGGATTGCTTCGCTTCGCTCGCAATGACGGAGCTGGCGATGCCGATCCAATCTAAAATCATTCCGCCTGGGGCTTTCCGATCGTGCCCTCGGCTTCGAGGCTCGCGATATCCTCCGCCGACAGATTCAGCATCTCGGCCAGAATTTCATGATTGTGCTGGCCGAGCCGCGGCGACGGCGTGCTCGGCAGCGGATCGATACCGTGAAAACGCAGCGGGCTGTTGGGCACCACGATGCGACCGAATTGCGGATGATCGATCCACTGCAGCATGCC
>JAQGJF010000080.1 GCA_028290765.1 Tardiphaga sp. | reverse complement strand
GGCGCCACGCCGACTCTGGTTCAGGCGGAGCAACAGGGCGTCGCGCTGGCGGAGAAGCTGAAGGCGCCGTCGCTGCAGGCGCTACGCGACAAGGGCGGTGACGCGATCGTCGCGGCCGATCCTGCATCGCGCCCGAACGTCGACGGCTACGTGCTGCCGAAATCTCCGGACGAGGCCTATCGTGCGGGCGAGGAGTCGCGGGTCCCGGCGCTGGTCGGCTCCAATGCCGATGAGGGGACAGCCTATCCCGTCGTCATGTCAGCCGCGGCGTTTGTCGATGATGCGCGCAAGCGCTACGGCGCACGGGCCGACGCCCTGCTTGCGCTCTATCCGGCCTCGACCGAGGCGGAGGCGAGGAAGTCGAGCTACGAGTTGCATCGGGATCGTCTGTTCGCGTCCGCCGTTCGCTCATGGGCGCGCGACCAGTCGCGCGTCGCGCCGGTCTTCGTCTATCACTTCAGTCATCATCAGCCGTTTGCCGAGGGGCTTGCCTACCAGCAGCAGAACCCGGCTTCGGCGCTCGGCGCCTATCACGGTTCGGAGATGGCCTATGCCTACGGCGCGCTGGATACGCTGAACTGGAACGGAGCGGTGCGCAACTGGACCGACGCGGATCGCAAACTGTCCGAACTGATGTCGAACTACTGGGTGACTTTCGCCAAAACCGGAAATCCCAATGCGGCCGGCCTGCCGGCATGGCCGCCTTACGATCCGGCGCGGGAACAGGTCATGCTGTTCGGCGACAGCGCCGGTGCCGGCGACCTGCCGAACAAGGCGAAGCTCGACTTTTTCGCGGACTAGCTCTTTGTTTTGACGCGTTTTCCTTACGCGAACCGGTGTCCACTTCGCTCGAAAACGCGCTGGGGCCTGACGCCGCGCGCATCCGGTCGAGGCTGTGGGTCCCCGGATCGGCGTCGCGTCCGGGAGCGCGCGTTTGCACCCTTGCGCCCCGGCGCCAAGCCGCCTATTGGGGCTCATCGCTCGCGTGAGCCGCTCGTTTAGGTCGTAGCCCCTTGGAATCCCCGCCAGAATTCCCGCCGGAGCCCCCGCGCGAACCGATCCTGACGCTGCCCGGCGCCCTGACTGCCTATATCGTCGTGCTGGCCGTCATTCATCTGCGCGTGCTGCTGCCGCCGGACCTGGAATACTGGACCATCGAGGTGTTCGGCTTCATTCCCCGGCGCTACGATCCGACGCTGCTGGCGACGCCATTTCCCGGCGGCTCCGGCGCCAAGGTCTGGAGCTTCCTGACCTATTCGCTGCTGCATGCCAATATCAGCCATCTCGGTTTCAACATGTTGTGGCTGTTGCCGTTCGGAAGTGCGGTGGCGCGCCGATTCGGTGCGATCAGGTTCTTTATCTTCATGGCCGTGACCGCCATTGCGGGGGCGCTGGCGCATCTCATCACCCATGAGCACGAGATCGCGCCGATGATCGGCGCGTCGGCATCGGTATCGGGGGCGATGGCGGCTGCGATTCGCTTTGCCTTCGTGCGCGGTAGCTTTCTGTCGTTCAGCCGCGGCGACGCCAACGCAGCCGCGCAGGTGCCGGCGCTGTCGCTGATGCGCGCCCTGCGCGATCCTCGCGTCGCGGGATTTCTGGCGGTCTGGTTCGGCGTCAACATCGTGTTCGGGATCGGCTCGATCGCCATCGGCGCCGATGGGGCCAGCGTGGCCTGGCAGGCGCATATCGGCGGTTTTCTTGCCGGGCTCGTGCTGTTTTCGCTGTTCGATCCGATACCGCGCGCCGGCCGCGATGCTGCAGATGCGTCCGCCCCCGATCTGTCGGATCGCGGCTGATCGTCGCGTCTTGCGGGCGTGGGCAATTTGATCCATCATTGGCGCGATCTACGGCGTGATGTGCGTAAGCCCGGCCCGCTCCGGGAACAAAATGCAGACTTGCATTTTTGCAGCTGAACGAAATCGACGCTGAACTGTTAGTTGAAGACTCAAAGAAGAAAAGACCGCGCTCGTTCCAGGGCGCGATCGATTTCCGGGAGGCGACAATGACGGTACGTGCAATCCTCGATTCCAAAGGCCATGATATTCTCAGCGTCGAACCGGACGCCAGGCTTTCGGCCGCGATCAAGATCCTGGCGGAACGGCGGATCGGCGCCGTGCTGGTGATGAGCAACCAGCGCATGGAAGGCATTCTGTCGGAGCGCGACATCGTGCGCGTGCTTGGCGAACGCGGCGCCGCGGTCCTCGATGAACCGGTTCGCGACGTGATGACCCGCAAGGTCATCAGTTGCAAGCAGTCCGACACCGTCGGCGCGATCATGGAAATGATGACGTCCGGCAAGTTCAGGCATCTACCGGTGGTCGAGGGCGACAAGGTCGTCGGCCTGATTTCCATCGGCGACATCGTCAAATGGCGTGTCAGGGAATACGAGAGCGAGCAGGAAGCGTTGCGCGATTACATCAAGACGGCCTGATCGATAAATTCCGATCGGGGCTGCGTCGCTCAGGTTTTCTTTCAGGCTTTTTTGTCGGTCGCCGGGTCCGACGCGACGGTTGCCGTCGGCGCGAGAATCTGGATCGCCTCCTGGATCGACTCGATGGCGCGCTCAGCCGCGCGTGAGCCATGCGCGATCAGATCGTCGGCGCGGTGGAAATCGAACCAGCCGATCTGGCCGACGCGCGGCGAGATCAGAAGGTCGGGCGGGTCGCCCGCGAGCCGCGCGCGGGTGATGCGATCCTGCATGATGTTGAAGGCGTCGACCATGACCGTCGAGATGCCGGGGCGTCCGCCGCCGCCGAAAAATTCGCGCTTCATGGCGCGCTCGGGCGAGAAGAATTTGCCAAAGCCGCGTCTTGGCGCGGGCACCTCCACGGCGAGGTCCGGCGTGGCGACCGCGGCGCCATGGGCGTAGACGGTCATGGAGTGGGCGAACACGTCGCTGGAGAGGTTGGCGGCGATCACTATTTCCGCGCCGAGCGCGCGCGCGGCCGAGACCGGTACTGGATTGACCAGGGCGCCGTCGACCAGCCAGCGGTCGCCGACCAGAACCGGCGAAAAGATCCCGGGCAGTGCATAGGACGCGCGCATGGCATCGACCACGCGGCCATGGGTCAGCCAGATTTCGTGGCCGGTGCGGACTTCGGTGGCGACCGAGGCAAATTTCAGCGGCAGATCTTCGATGCTGACCTGACCGAGGGCTGATTCGAGTTGTGCGGCGAGCTTGTCGCCACCGATCAGGCCGGATCCGTTGAGGCGAATGTCGAGATAGCCGAAAATGTTGCGCGGCTGCAGGCTGCGGGCCCATTCTTCCAGGGTGTCCAGATGCCCGGCGGCGTAGGAGCCGCCGACCACCGCGCCGATCGAGGTGCCGACCACGACATTGGGAACGATGCCATGGGCGACCAACGTCCGGACGATCCCGATATGGGCAAATCCACGCGCCGCGCCGCCGCCCAAGGCCAGCCCGATCACCGGGCGCCGCACGCTGCCAAGTCCGACCTTGTCGCGGCTGTTCGACCCGCTTTGGCCACGGCCGATCAAATTCTCCAACACAAACGAACTCCTCGAACGAGCTCTGCAGCCGGTGCCCCCCATCGGGATGGTCGGCTTCGCATAAAGAAACACCATCGACTAAAAATACAAGAACGAGAGCCAATGGCATCACAAGCATGGTTTATGCCGCGATCCCTCTGCGCTAGGCGGAAATTATGACTGCATGGCGACCCTGGCAGCCATGCCTTTGTTTTTACGGGGTTTCGGTCCGGCGATGACGGTATCCGGCGGGCAGAGGCTTGAATTTGCCGCGTTTTCAGTGAAAAGCATGGTGATGACGGCAAGAGGCCATGATGATGACCGATTCCTGCGGGGCGGGCGCCTGACGCTGGCTTTGGCCTGCCTGTTTGTCTTGCTGGTCCCGTCGATCGCGTCGGCGCAGATGTTCGGCGAACGGCCGCCCCCGGTACCGCCGGGACTGGTTCCGGACGCGCCTTCCGGGCCCGCGATCAGCCTGGCCCCGCCTTCGGGGCCGGCCTCGGCGCCCAATCTTCCCGCGCCGCTGACCCAGCCGCCGGTTTCCGCCGTGACGCCCCCTGTGCCGGTGCCCGCGCCGGCGATCGCATCGACGCCGGGCCAGGCTGTGCTGGCCTTGACGGCGCGTTACGGCAAGGACTTGCCCGTGATCAGCAACGGGCTGGTGTGGCGGGTCTATTCCGACCGGCCGGATGAAACCGGCGCCTTCAAGCTGATCCGCGAGGACCGCGGTGCGACGCCGAATATCGTGCTGCCGCCGGGCAGCTATGTAGTCCATGTCAGTCTCGGTCTGGTCAGCGCGGTCAGGCCGGTCACCCTGAAATCCGACACCGACCGCGAATCCTTCCTGCTGCCGGCAGGGGGCCTGCGCATCGAGGGCCGCGTCGGCACCTCCAAGATTCCGCAAAACCAGATTTCGTTCTCGATCTACAAGGGCAGCCAGTTTGAGGTGGGTGAGCGCGCGCCGCTGGTGCCGACCGTGG
>JAQGJF010000066.1 GCA_028290765.1 Tardiphaga sp. | reverse complement strand
CCAGGAGCGCATCATCTACGATCAGAATCTTGCCTTCGTCGAGGAAGAATCCGCTCGGCACAAGCGCAAGGGCGGCGACCGTGACGAATAAAACTCCGGCAACGCCCGGTGTGCTGCTCGCCGGCGGTCTGGCGCGCCGGATGGGCGGCGGCGACAAGCCGATGCGCCGGATCGGCGGCCGCACCATCCTGGAACGCGTGATCGCGCGCCTGATGCCACAATGCGATCGCCTCATTCTCAATGCCAATGGCGATCCGGCGCGCTTCGCGGCATTCGGCCTGCCGGTGATTGCCGACAGCGTCGCGGATTTTCCCGGACCGCTCGCCGGCATTCTGGCCGCGCTCGACTGGACCGCGGCCAACCGGCCCGACGTCGAATGGATTTTGAGCGCCGCCGCCGACTGCCCCTTCTTGCCCCGCGACCTCGTCGCGCGCCTGCATCAGGCTCGCGCCGACCAAAACGCGCAGCTCGCGGTCGCGGCGTCGGATGGACAGTCGCATCCGGTGATCGGGCTGTGGAGTGTTGCCTTGCGCGAGGAACTTCGTCACGCGCTGGTGGTGGAGGACATCCGTAAGATCGACCGCTGGACCGCCCGCTACAGGCTTGCAACGGTGACGTGGCCGACCACGCCGCTCGATCCGTTTTTCAATGCGAACACGATGGATGATATCGCGGAGGCGGAACGGCTGGCGGAATTGGACGGGGGCTGACTCCCCTCCTCCCTTGCGGGGTAGATTCGAGCGGAGCTCGAATCCGGGGCGGGGGTGGGGGTCCACGCGTACGGACTCGCGGCTACCCCCCACCCCGACCCTCCCCCGCAAGGGGGGAGGGAGAAGGAAGCACCCGAAAACCCGCCGCGGTCAGCGCATCGCGGCTCGCTTCCGACGCCAGCGACTGCAAAAACGCCTGCACCGCCGGGCGATCCTTGCGCGCGCTCACCAGTGCGAAATCATAATGTTCTTCCGCCAGCGGAATGAATCCTAAGCCCGCCGCATGCGCGACCGGCGCGATGGTCATGCCCCAGTCGGCGCGGCCTTGGGCCACCGCGGCTGCGACCGCGTTGTGCGAGCGCGGCTGGTTCCAGTAGCCGTCGGGACGCGCTGAGCCCAGCAGGCGATCGATCAGGATGCGGGTGCCGGCGCCCTGGTTGCGATTGACCATGATGCAGGCGGGATCGGCCAGTGCCGCACGCACCGCGCCCTGCGCATCGAGGCCGTCAAAGCGCTTGTCATCGGCGCGAAATACGATGCCTTGCATGCGGCGCCAGCCCGGCACCAGTTCGAGGCCTTCGCTGAGATACGATATGTTGTAGCTTTCGGTCCTCTCGTCGAACAGGTGGATCGGCGCCAGATCGCATTCGCCGCGCTTGGCGGCCGCGAGGCCTCCGAGGCTGCCGACCGCAATCGAGCGCACGGAAAGCCCCGCCCGCGACAACGGCGCCGTGACCAGATCGAGGCCGGTGCAATGGCTGCCGACGATGACGAGATCAGGCACCCGCACATGCGGCGTGAACAGCGTCACCTCGGCTTCTGTCCCCGAGGGCATCTGATCCGCCAGCGCATCGATCTTGAGAAAGCCGTCGGCTTGCGCGAACGAGGTGATGGCGCCGGAGCCCTTGCCGGTGGGATAGGCGATCAGGCCTTCCGAACCCTCGACCAGCGACACCATGACGAATTCGGTGCGACCGAGTTCAGAGGCGATCCGTACCGGGACCTTTGCCGTGACTTTCGCGTCGGCGCGCGGCCGCAGCCCGGCCATGCGGCGCAGCACCGGTACGATCATGTCGTGAAAGGTGAACATCGCCGAGGTCGGAAAGCCCGGCAGGATCACCACCGGCTTGCCGTCGCAAACCGCCAGGCATAACGGCTTGCCCGGCTTCAGCGCCACGCCGTGCGCGATGATGCCCGGCCCACCGAGCCGGCCGATGATGCGATGGGAAACGTCGCCGGCACCTTTCGAGGTGCCGCCCGACAGCACCAGCATGTCGGAGCTTTCGAGCGCCTGGCGCATCACTGTTTCGAGCGCTTGTTCGTCGTCGACAACGGCGCCGAGAAAGACCGCATCGCCGCCATTCTCGTTCACCGCCGCGGTGACGATGGCGCCGTTGCTGTCGTAGATCGCGGCGGGCCGTAGCGGCAACCCGGGCTGCACCAACTCGTCACCGGTGGAGATCACCGCGACGCGCGGCCGGCGCGCCACCGGCACCTCGGCGATACCGCAGGCGGCGAGCATGCCGATCTCGCGCGAGCCGATCACGGTGCCGGCGCGTAATAACGCCTCGCTGCGTGCGATATCGGAGCCGGCATAGGAGACGAACTGTCCGGGAGATGCGGCGCGGCGAATCGAGATGGTATTGGCGGAAACGGGTTCGGTATGTTCGACCATGACAATGGCATCGGCGCCGCGCGGCACCGGGCCGCCTGTCGCAATCGACGTCGCGGTTCCTGTCAGCACCGGCCGCGTCGGCGCGGTGCCGCAGGTGATGATCTCGTCGTTGAGCCGCATCCGAACCGGCGCCGCCTCGCTTGCGGCGGCGATATCCGCGGAACGCACCGCAAAGCCATCGACATTGGAACGGTCGAACGGTGGCACATCGATCGGCGCCACGACGTCCTGCGCCAGTGCGTGGCCGAGCGCATCGCCCAGCAATCGGGTCTCGCTCAAGGCGGCGCGGGGAAACAACGCGGCCTCGAATCGCGCCAGCGCATCCTCGCGGGAGAGGATGGTCAGGAACTGCTCCTGCTCGACGGTACCGCTATTTTTAGAGGTCGGCGAATTCGGCATGTCGGCACCGCTCACGATCGATCCTGCATCATATAGGCATCGACCGGCGTGCCCGCCGCAAATCCCTCGCTGCCGGCCGGAACCGCCAACCATGCATCGGCGCGGGCGATGGCATCGAGCGACAGCTCGCCGGATGCCAGCGGCACCCAGCTATTTTCGACTTGCTCGAGCAGCACGATTTCGGCGACACCGACGCCGGAAGCGATCTTGCGCGCCAGCGGTAACCTCAACATCGATCGCGGTTGCCGGGCCGACAACCGGTCCAGCAACGGCAGCGCCAGCGTCCACCACACCGCCAGCGCCTGGTCGGGGGCGCCGGGCAAGGCGATGACGGGAATGCCGGCGATCGTGCCGATCGCGGCGGTCGGGCCCGGTCGCAGCGCGACGCCATGCGCCAGAACCTTGCCACGGGCAGCGAGCGCCTCGACCGTCGCATCGCTGCGGCCAACACCGGTGCCGCCTACGATGATCAGGACATCGCAGGCGCTTGCATCCAACGCCGTCGCGATCGAAGCGGTATCCCTGCCCGTCGTTTCGGCGCGCATGACCGCGGCGCCGGCGGCTTTCGCCAACTCAGCGATGAGTTGAGCGGTCGCATTTGTTCCAGCCGTCGTCGGCACGCCGACCAGACGCAGGCGCGGACGGCGCACCGCAAACGCCTTCGATCCTGCAACGCGAGCGACCAGCAGATCGGTCGCCCGAACGGGCGTCCCGGCTGCGATGACGCGGTTACCTTCCGCAACATCCTCGCCGGCGCGACGGACGCCCTGTCCCGGAAACGCTTCCGCCACCACGTGAACGATCGGTCCCGCCGCTTCGACCAGATCGGCATCGACCACGCAGTCGCAACCGCCAGGCATGGCATCGCCGGCCTCGACCCAGACCGGCGGCTGCGCCAGCGGCAACGGTGAATAGGACGAGGCGCCGACCAGATCGCGGGCCCGGAACGCCCAGCCGTCGGCGGCGGCGATGTTACGGGCCGGGAGCGCCTTCAACGCGGGCATCTCCGCGGCAACGCAGCCCAGCGCCTCGTCGAGCGGCAGTTCGCGCGGGGCGACGGGCGAAAGTCCATCGAGCAGCATCGCCAGCGCGGCATCGAGCGGCGTGAGCGAAGACGGCAGTCGTTGCGTGGTGGTCATCGGAGAATGGTGGACCATGGGTCAGGCTGTTTGGCAACCGCTGCAAAAAACTGGGCGTCGTCCCGGCGAAAGCCGGGACCCAGAACCCCTGGCCTACCTGGTTATGAGGAGGCCACTCCCTCCGTGCAAAACTGCGACGACACGGCGTCTGGATCCCGGCGGTCGCCGGGATGACTCGTTGAAATGCGTAGGCTAAGCTTCGGACCAATCAAACAATACGGCCAACGCGCCGCTGGGAGGGATACATAATGCATCTTGGAAAAATCGCCGCGACCGGCTTGCTCGCCGCGCTGCTGTCGCCATCGCTGGCACAGGCGCAGGTGTCCGACGACGTGGTCAAGATCGGCGTTCTCACCGACATGAACGGGCCGGCGTCCAGCCCGACCGGCAAGGGCTCGGTCACCGCGGCGCAGATGGCGGTCGAGGATTTCGGCGGCAAGGTGCTGGGCAAGCCGATCACCGTGGTGGTCGGCGATCACCAGCTCAAACCGGATATCGGCGCCGGCATCGCGCGGCGCTGGTACGACATCGAGCAGGTCGATCTGATCGTCGACGTGCCGATCTCGGCGGTCGGGCTGGCGGTACAGAACATCGCCAACGACAAGAAGAAGATGTTCATCGCCCATTCCACCGGCACGGCGGATTTCCACGGCAAGTTCTGCACGCCCTATACCATGCAGTGGGTGTTCGACACCCACGCGCTGGCGGTCGGCACCGCGCAGGAAGTGGTCAAGCGCGGCGGCGACAGCTGGTTCTTCATCACCGACGATTACGCGTTCGGACACTCGCTGGAACGGGACGCCTCCGCCGTGATCGTCAAGAACGGCGGCAAGGTGGTCGGATCGGTGCGGCCTCCCTACGGCACGCCCGATCTGTCGTCATTCGTGCTGCAGGCGCAGGCCTCGAAAGCCAAAATCATCGGTATCGCCGGCGGACCGCCGAACAATGTCAACGAGATCAAGACAGGCGGCGAATTCGGCATCTTCAAGGGCGGTCAGCAGATGGCCGGCCTGCTGGTGCTGATCACCGACGTTCACTCGCTGGGGCTCGCGGCCGCGCAAGGCCTGCTGCTGACGACGTCGTTCTACTGGGACATGGACGACAAGACCCGCGAATGGTCGAAGCGCTATTTCGCCAAGATGAACCAGATGCCCTCGATGTGGCAGGCCGGCGTCTATTCCTCGGTGATGTCCTATCTCACCGCCATCAAGGAAGCCGGCACCGACGAGCCGCTGAAGGTGGCGGCCAAAATGCGCGAAAAGCCGATCGAGGATTTCTTCGCCCGCAACGGCAAACTGCGCGAGGACAATCTGATGGTGCACGATTTGATGCTGGTGCAGGTCAAGACCCCGGAAGAATCCAAGTATCCGTGGGACTACTACAAGATTCTCGCGAAGATTCCGGGCGAAGAGGCGTTCGGGCCGATGGATCCGGCGTGTCCGATGGTGAAGAAGTAAAGTCGCGAATAGCGCGTGAAGAAGCGAATAGGGAGTAGTGAGTAGCGAATAGCAAGGCTTCAGCCCTCTACTCGCTATTCGCTACTCCCTATTCGCCGCCTCACTTCACCAGCCCGATCTCGCGCAGATAGCGCAGCACGCCAGGATGGATCAGGTCGAGGCTCGGCGCCGCCGCCACCGTGTTGGCCGCGGTGGTTTCCTTGGCCTGGGCGAGCTTGTTGCCAAGCGCTGTTTCGGCTAGGTGCCGTGTCCCGGCCAAGCGATCGGCGACCTCGTCTTCGCGCGTCGGGCGCACCAGCACGTAACTCCATGACCCCAGCGAGTTGATCGGCGCGTTCTGGTTCGGGTAACTGCCGGCCGGCACCGTCATCGGTTTGAGAAAGCTGTGCTTGGCCTGGATGCGCGCGATCTCGCCGGCATCCGGTGCGATGAAGCGCGCGCCGCCCGGACTGCTGGCCACGGCGGCAAACCCCGGCCAGCCGAGGCCAGCGCCCCACAGTGCGGCGACCCGGCCGTCTTCCAGCATCGCCGGCCCGTCACCGGCGCGGTCGAGATAGATCGCGCCGAAATCCTTGTCCTGCTCGAGGCCGAGCCCGTCGAGCACGTAGCGCGACAGGATTGGCAGGCCGGAGCCCTTCGCGCCGAACGCGATCGGCTTGCCGACCAGGTCGCGGATGGTCTTGTAGGGACTGTCCGCGCGCACCACGAACATGCCGGGATTGGAATAGATCGCGGTGAGAATCTTCAGATTGGTGCGGGGACGGCCGCCAATGCCCATGAAGGCTTCGTAGGCGGGCTCGCCGGCGACCAGCGCGAGATCGAGCTGACCCTGTTCCAGCAGCGGAATGTTCTCGTTGCTGCCCTTGGTGTTGCGCGGCTCGATCGAAAGGGTCGGATCGGCCTGGTTCATGACCTCGGCAAAGGCGCCGCCATATAATGGAAACCCGCCGCCCGGCGTTGCCGTGCCCAGGCTAATGCTCGTCTTTTGAATGACCCGTCCTCCATCCTGCGCCATCGCGCCGCTCGCCAGCAGCAGACCTGCGCAAACGAACTCGATGATCTTCATTGACTGTCCTCACGCGTTGAGCCAGCGATGCGCGATCAATGCAAAATTATTAAGCAAAGCGCAATGCGATTTGCCGTCCACGAACGGCAATGAAAAGCGAATCCACCCGTGCGGTGGAGGCACGGTCCCACCGCGCCAAAACGCGGTAGGAGTCATTAACCCCTGCGACGGAGCGGTTACGGGAGACTCCATCCCCGTCTGGTAACGGCGTAGAGACTAATCGGTTCGGTATTTTTCGGCAAATGGTGCTAGAATGGATAAACCAATGAACAAGGAGATTTGAAGGAGGTTCGCGATGAAATCGCACAGGCTTCCCTTCGAAAACCGATGGACCAACGGCAAGCACGCATGGGAGTGGAATTGCGAGCTTGAGCGATTGGGACTGACGAACGTGCGGACGATGTTCGCCGATCACGAAACGCATCATCCCGGCAGGCGCGCTGTCATATTTGACATTCCGGCGGGATTCGTCCGGGACTGGCTTGCGTTCCACGACGAGCGCACCGCACGACAGCAGCTTGTTTGGCGGGCGGCCGTTATTGTTCTGGCCTTGATTGCTGCGACCGCCGCCGTGCTGCGCTTGCTGCGCACGTGACGTCACCAGGAGCCGACCTTTCCCCGCAAGCGAGGCCAGCGCGCTGCGCCGTGAATCTCATGCGCTAGGCAATCCGCGTTTTCTGTGAAACCATACCGGCAACGAGCGGCAAAAGCTCGACGGTTTCGTGACGCTGCCCGGCAGCGCCGGGCCGAAACAATTGAGGGAGATAACTTGATGAAATTTCTGCGCGCCGCACTGTCGGGCTTGGTCTGCCTTCTCTGTCTCGCCACCACTGTGGTGCCGGCCGCCGCGGCGGACTATCCGAACCGACCGGTGCGCTGGCTGATCGGGTTTGCCGCCGGCGGCCCGGTCGACATCGTGGCGCGGATCATGGCGCAGTGGTTGTCGGATCGTTTCGGCCAGCAATTCGTGGTGGAAAATCGCGCCGGTTCCGGCGGCAATATCGCCGCGGCCGCCGCGATCAATTCGCCGCCCGACGGCTACACGCTGCTGTTCGTCGCGCCCAACAACGCCATCTCGACCTCGCTCTACAAGAAGCTGTCTTACGATTTCATCCGCGACACCACGCCGGTCGCCAGCATCATGCAACTGACCAATATGCTGGTGGTGTCGAACGACCTGCCGGTGAAAACCGTCCAGGAGTTCATCGACTACTGAAGGCCAATCCGGGCAAGGTCTCCTATGCCTCATCGGGCAACGGCACCTCGGTGCATATGTCGGCGGAACTGTTCAAGGCCATGACCAAGGTCGACATGATCCATGTGCCCTATCGCGGATCGGCCCTGGCATTTCCCGACATCATTTCCAACAAGGTCCAGCTGATCTTCGACAATCTGCCCTCCGCCCTCGAGCAGGCCCGCGGCGGCACCGTGCGCGCACTCGGCGTCACCTCGCCGCAGCGCTGGCCCAGCGTGCCGGACGTTCCGGCGATCGCCGAGACCGTACCCGGCTTCGAGTCGGTCGGGTTCTACGGCATCTCCGCGCCCAAGGGCACGCCGCCCGAAATCATCGACCTTCTCAACAAGGCGGTCGGCGAAGCGCTGAAGGATCCCAAACTGGTCGCGCGACTTGGCGAAGTCGGCGGAATTCCGAAGCCGATGACACCGGCGGAATTCGGCAAGCTGGTCGCCGACGAGACCGATAAGTGGCGCAAGGTGGTGGAATTCGCCGGCGTGTCGGTGGACTGAGGCGCGAAGCAGACGCCCCCGTCCCCCGCTACCTGTCACACCCGAAACGGGGCGCGCGCCCGTTTCGGCGTGCTTCCTTGCTATTCGAGATCAAAAGGACTATATGGCTCGTATTCGAATAATCGCTTGCCTTGTTGACCGCGCCTTACCGGCTCCATTCCCCAAGACATCGTTGAATCGGATTGAACTCGCGCGGATGTCGCGCGAGCATTGCGCATTTGCGCGTCTTGGAGAAATGACATGGCTACCGGAACAGTTAAGTGGTTCAACGCGACCAAGGGCTTCGGCTTCATTCAGCCGGATGACGGCGGCAACGACGTATTCGTGCATATAAGCGCGGTCGAACGCGCCGGCCTGGGTTCCCTGAACGAAGGCCAGAAGATTTCGTATGAAGCGAAGGTCGACAGCATGCGCGGCAAGACCAGCGCTGAAGACTTGCGCGCCGCCTGACGCCGACTGATCCGGGATTTCCACGGATGTACTGGGATCCCTGGATCGGTCGCTCCGTCCTCACGGTGTGAAATACCACGCCTCAGGCCCGCCGGTGCAAATCGGCGGGCCTTTTTGTCCTGCGGGCATGCCCCCCGCATGAATTTCTGCACTGCCTTCTTGCGTCAACTGAAGCGCTGAACAGCTCCATCAACAGATGACAGCCGCTGTCCGCTCACGCCGTCGGCGAGATCGACCACGCATCCGTCGCGTCATACGCCGCCCGTTCCGGTTTCACCGATAGATGAAAATGGTGATCGTGGGGGTTCGGGCCGCGATAGGGACGCCATTCCCACGCCGCGCTGCCGCCGATCGCCGCGTGGTTGGCGATGCGGCGATTCCAGATGACGTATTTGATGCGGTTGTCGTGGCTGGTCCGAAGGATTTCCGCCAGACGTCCGGCGTCGCAGCCGTTGGCGGGATCGTGGGTGATGTCGAGGGCGGTGACGACGCCGATGGCGCCGTCCCTGACCCAGGCGTTGTGATCGGAATCGTGGCCCTGGTGGCGCTCGTCACCGATCGTGCCGTCGTTGCCCTTTTTGCGATTGGGGGCCATGCGGTTGACCTGGTCGCGCAGCGCCAACAGGCTCTTGGCGACGCGCCATCGCGGCGGGACGGCGCCCAGTGGCGCGAGTTCGCCGTCCGGCTCGACGCCCTCGTCATCCAGCGAGTTCGGCGTCAATTCTTCCCACGGCTTGATGTCGCTGGGCCGAATCACGCTGTCGAATGGCGCCGGTTCCTCCGCCAATTCGCGCGGCATTCGGAGATCCGCCGACGGCGCGGTGACCTGGGCCACCGCCTGGATCATCGTCCGCATCATCGGCACCACCTGATCGGGATAGCCGCCGCCGTTGATCTTGCGCGCCAGGAAGAACAGCGATCCCCGGGTGCTCACGCCACCGTTCAGCACCGCGCGCTGGTGGCTAAGTTCGAGGTAATGACCCTTGCTGGTGCTGTCGATCCGGATGCCGGCGGCCAGCACCAGCGCTTCGCCGAAGGCCGTATCCCACTGGCGATTGGTCGACAGGCTGGCCATCGCGTTGATGGTATCGGGAGCGCCGCCACTCGCCTGCCGCCACGCCGTAGCCAGGGCGGTAAGCGCCGGATTGGCCCGGGCTTCGGCATCGTTGAGGATGAATTCGATCAGCGGATTGTAATCGGCGCGGCCGGTGGTCTGGATAATGCCGCGCCCGCGGAACTTGTAGAAGTCCGCCTCCATCACGAAGCCATTGACCGACGCGTCTTCGGCGGTGGGGAATCCGCCCGGCCAGCTGTCGCCGGCCCACGCCTGCGAAACACCGTTTTGCAGCACGCGGTCGGCCCCGGGCAAGGTGCGGTGGGCCGACAGATAGCTGGCATCGGTGAACAGCTTCAGCGCCGTCCAGTTGCCATTGGCATGATTATACGACTGCTTCTTGCCGGGAATCCTGTCGAACGCGTAGGCCAGCCCCGGGTGCCCCGCCGTGCCGACCTTTTCGGGATTCGCCCACAGGTCGCCGGAATTCTCCTGAATTCCGATCGACATCAGCGCGCAGAATTCCACCATGGTGATTTCCGCGGATCCGAACACGGCGGGGATCTGGTCCCAGAACGCATCGAAGCGCTGCCTGACGATGTCGGTCGCCCTGATCTTGCCGCGGTGCCTGAACGCCGGATGCGAACTGAGCGTTCGATTGTACCAGGCGATGAATCCGCCGGCGTCGGCGAAATGCGCCTCGATGTCGGACGCTTTCCGCAACCTGATCGCGACGCAGGCGTCGATCGAAGCCTGGCTCAGGTCCGGTGCGACCGCAGCCTCCGGTAGCGGCACGACTTCGCCCATCGGCGGCTGCAACTGCCGCGGCGCCTGCGCGGCTACGATGACTTCGTCCAGCGGGTGCGCCTGTCGAAGCGTCGGCTCGACGGCCATGCCGGACAGCGCCGCCGGAGCCGGCCGCGGCAATGGCTGCAGCGCCATCGGATGGGTCGTCGGGCCGACGTCGCCCGGAATGTAATACGGCTCCTCGGGCCGCTTGCGGCGGCCGTCGAGAAACCAGTCGGCGTCGAAATTGGCGGAACGCTCGACGAGGTAGATCAGCGAAACGAAATAGCCGAAGAACCCGACGAACAGGCCGATGCCATAGGCACCGAACAACTCGCCGCTCGGCGCGAACAAGGCGGTCGCCGCGCCGCCGCCGAGCACACCGATCAGGGTGGTGATGTCACCGAGTTGAACATCGGATTTGCGGTAACGGTTGATGTAGTAAACGTACCAGCCGATCATGGCACCGAACGTGCCAGCTCCAATCAATGTAATAATATGTGCCACGTTAAATACTCCCTGCGTTAAATACTCCCTCTGGGACCGGAGGCGCGGTGCCAGGCGGCATGAAAAAAGCAAAACACCGAAGCTGAAATAGCGAAACCAAGCGCCGCCTTGAATCCGAACGCTGCGTATAAGTATAAAGCGGCGGCCGGTAAAATCATCGCGGCAAGAATAATAATCTGCGCGCGCGTCCGACGACGAGCAGGCGCGTAAAACATCTGGCAAAGCCAGCCGCAAATTGCACCGATCACTACCGCACCCCAAAGCCAATGCGGCATGAATGCTCCTGCGGTCGCAGCAGACGGGTGCGGCATCCCAAGCTCACATTGACAATCAGAACCTACTGTGATCAACTTAAGATTGCAATTATGCGATCGCCATCAGAGCCTGCGACATATTTTACCTAAGCGATTTAATTCGCAGCCGTCAGTGAATTGGTTCACAGCCGTCCGTCGATATTCAAACTAACTTTCGAGCAAGGGCCATTGGTTTGCCCGGCAGAGCGATTTCGACAACACGGCTATTTCAACAAAGACGATTTCGACAAAGGCCCTTTCGACAAGGAGAAAGGCCCTCTCGACAAGGAGAAAGACATGGCCCTCACCAAATTATGCTTTTGCATGTGCCCCAACCCGTCTGGCCTGTCACCGGCCAGCGAAGCTGCCGTTCTCGGCCGCAAGGCAGCATTGCTCAAGGAGGCGTTCTGGGGACCCAACCCGATGATCACCGTTGGATTTCTGGAAGGCTCCCCCGCTCTGTGCAAAAAAGTCGCGGATGCCGCCAAACTCTGGATCACCGAGGCCGGCGCGAAAGTCAGGTTTGCTTTCTTGACCGATCCCAGCGTCGATCCGAAAACCGCCAATGTCCGGATCGCCTTCAAGCCGGGCAACGGGTCGTGGTCCTACCTCGGCACGCAGTGCAAAACCATCGCCAAGGACAAGCCGACGATGAATTTCGGGTGGCTCGATGACACTTCGACCGACGAGGACGTGCGCTCGGTGGTGCTGCACGAATTCGGCCACGCACTCGGACTGATTCACGAACATCAGAATCCGAAAGACGGCATCAATTGGGACCGTCCCGCGGTCGAGGCTGAACTGAGCGGCCCGCCGAACAACTGGGACGCAGCCACCATCGAGCACAACATCTTCAAGAAATACGACAAGGACGCGGTGATCGCGACCGGCGTCGATAAGACGTCCATCATGATGTACCAAATACCGGCGAACTGGACCCAGGACGGATTCACCACCAGTTTCAATGCGACCCTCTCGCCGCAGGACAAGGCGCTCATCCAAAGCATCTACTTCTGACGGGGCCGGGTGTCATGGCCATGGTCAATGGTGCCGACGATTGGGCACTGGTAGTGGGAATCGCCAACTATCCCAGATACGGAAAAACGCCCGCCGAACCCAACAATTTGCGGGCTCCGATCAATGACGCCATCGCCATGGAAAAGTTCCTGCGCGAGCAGCTTGGCGTCAAGAACATCACGCTATTGACCTCCGTGCAAAACAACGGCGCGGCGTGGGTGGAGCGACCACCGCGACCGGTCCGCGATGATATCGACCAATGGATCACCGACCTTGTCGTCAAGTCCGACGAAAACGTCAACGCCGGCAAGGGGCCTCAGGTAGGGCGCCGGTTGTATCTATATTTTTCCGGTCACGGCCTTGCTCCAGAGAAATCCAAGCGGGCGCTGGTGACCTCGAATGCGCTCGCCAAAACCTTCATCGATCATGTGATGGCGACCGCGTGGCAGGATAATCTGAGCAATTCACTCTTCTTCTCCGAATATGTGCTGTGGATGGACTTCTGCTCCCAGGCCCAGGTCACCCTCATCCCTTCGCTGCCGCCGTTTCAGATCACCGAAGCCCTGAATCCACCGGCGCCGCAGTTCACCGCCTGCGCCGCGGCGTTTCCGTTACAGGCGATCGAACTTCCGCTCGGGCCCGGCGGCGAATTTCACAGCGTCTTCACCTACGAACTACTGCGCGGATTGCGCGGTGCCGCCATCAATCCCGCCACCGGCGGCATTCGCACCCGCGACCTGACGGCCTACCTATTCAAGGCGGTCGCCGCCCATATCGACAAGTTGCCATTGCCGGATCGAACCGGAATTTCGCGCGAACCCGATTTCCTCGCTGCCGACGATATGGAGTTCGTCTCGCCCGCAACGGCACCCGCAACCGCCAAGCCGAGAAGCATCCGGATCGCGCCCGATGGCGGGGGCACGCTGCCGGATGGGACCTCGGTGCGGGTCTTCGATCACGCCCGCAGCCTGATCGGCACAGTCGTCGTCCATGGCGGCGTCCTCGACCAAGAACTGCCGCCCGGCCTCTACAAGCTGGATTGGGGCCAGGGCAGCCGGCTGATCGAGATCACCGACGAGGCCAAGCTCGATGCCTGATGTACAGCCGATACCGGACACGGCTTCGCTGCGGGTGACGACACATGTCGATGCCGAGATATTCCTGATCGGCAATGACCGGCAACTGGTTGCGCGCGCGGTCGGCGAACTGCGGACCGTGCAGCCGAACGGGCTTTACCGCATCAAGGCCACGCGTGCCTCGGCCGGCGCCGAGCGGCTGCTGGAACTCGACGGGGACACCGAAATCAGGATCGACGTGCCCGGCCTCGACACCACGGTGCCGTTCCGGCGGACGATGGAGCCGCAGGCCCTGGCGCAGATCGAGAAACTGGCCGACGAGGTTGACGGCGGACAGACCCCCTCGAGGCTGCTGCTCGTCGGACGCATCCCGGCGCCGCCGCCTTCAGATGGCGAGGCAGCGGAGGCCTGGCCACTGGCGGCGGTACGGCTGGTGCGCTGGAGTCCCGGCGGCGATCCGTCCCGGATTCCCGCCACCGAGGGTCACGTCATCGGCGGTGAAGCATGGGCGATCGCCGGCACGGCGCTCGAGGCCGGGACCTATGTCGTTCAGATCGACGACGGCATGCGCGTTTCGGAGCAGGCTATCCCGGTTTCGCCGCGCTGGCAGACGCGGGTGTTCGTCCGCCGTCAGGCCGTGCCGTCGAAGCTGCGTCCGGCCCAGACCAAAAGCAACGATCTCCTCGACGTCGCCATCCACATGACGCGCGTCAACGCGCCCGTCGCGCTGGAGCCGGTCAACGAAAGCAGCGAGATCGCCCGCCTGGCGCTCGCCACCGGCAGCCTGATCGGCGCTTCGCCGAGGATCCTGAACATCCTGATCAATGAAAAGTTCGCCGATCCGATGGCCGGACTGGCGGCGGCGCATCTGATGTTCGACGCGCTCGACGCCGCCGATTCGAAACCGCCCCCAATGCCGCCCGACATCTCGGAACTGCGACCCCAGGTCAATGTCGTGATCGCCAACCTGACCCGCCTGCTGCAGTTGCCCCCCGGCAGATCGCCGGATCTGGTGGCGCTCAAATTGCGGGCGAAGATGGCGCTGGCCGACGACGAGCGCACCATCGCCGAACCGCCGGTCTATGCCGCGAGCTGGAAAGTGCTGCTCGCCGCATCGCTCGGTGCCGCACCCCAGATCAACATCACGCCCGAACTGTTCGTGCGCTGCGCCGCGAATTTCACCTCCGGCGCCTATTTTGCCTGGGTCCCGACCAGCGTCGCCGATTTCGTCGAGCATTTTGTCGCCGGCAAC
>JAQGJF010000035.1 GCA_028290765.1 Tardiphaga sp. | reverse complement strand
CAGCCCGTCAACGGCGATGAAGGTCACCTCGGTACGTCGATTGGTATAACGCGCCTGCTGGATGCGGATGGCTTCCGCGACCCACGCCTTGCCGTGCTTGTGACCGAGATGCGGGAACAGCTCGATCGGCGCATAGGTAATGGAATCGATCTCGTCGTCGCAGCAATCCTGCGCCCGTGTTGCGTCGCCGGCGTAGAACGCAGTGAGATAGTCCAGCACACGCTGCCGGGCCTGGCTTTGCTGCATGTTTATTCCTGTCGGTGTTCCGTCCCGACTCCTCTCATTTGCATTGTGAACTGAACCGTGTCCCGATCAAAACGCCGGCTCGCCGCAAGGTTGCGGATTCCTTACCCGGCAAAATGAAACAGAGGGGCGGGCGCGCGACGGTCGTGCATTCGCGCGCGGGCGGCAAAGTTATTCGTAGTTCACGGTCCATTCGCTGACCTGGGGCCGCGCGCTGCGCATCAGCGGATTCGACGACACCACTTCCTTGTCGCCGGTGATCGCGGCGAATTTCGGCGGCAACGGATTGGCGATGCCGGGTTCGAAACGCACGGTCAGCGTGCAGCCGCCGGGCGGGGCGGCCAGTGCGCCCTTGAAGCCGGAAACGAAGCCGGCGCCTTCCCAGCCGAAGCCGTTGAGCTTGAAGGCGGCGCCATTGAGCTTCTCCACATCCTTCAGCGGCAGGCCGTTGTGGATGCCGCCCGGTCCCATCCAGGTCGAGGGCGCGCCGATGTTGATCCGGGACGGATTGGCTTTGGCTTTGAGATTGCGCCAATACACCACGGCGCGGCGGGTCGGATCGTCGTCGAACAGCACCGTCGCCTTGTCCTTGGTGCCCTCCTGGCCATCGACCTCCTTGAACACCACGTTCCTGGCGCCGAATTCCGCCGCGAGTTTTGCGTGCGTGGTGTCCCTGGCGAACACGCCGGCGCAGGCGAGCACGTGCTTCGGCGTTTCCGGCAGGCTGTCCTGCAGCAATCCCGGCTGGTCGCTCTGGATCGGCTCCCGGTTGAGCTCCTGCCTCGCGGGCTTTCCGCTTTTGGCATGCAGCGGCGGACTCGCGAGCAGCAGCAGCGCTGCGAGGCAGATCAGTCTGTCAGAAATCATGCTGGTTCCATGAGATGGCATTCCTGGCGCAGGCCTTAAGAGAAAAAAGCCGACACGCCGAGTTGTCCATAAGTCGCTCTGACGCGGCCCATGGTTCAAACCATCCGCCGAACGGAAACTCCCGAACCGAGACCAGAAACTCCCGAACCGAAGGTCAGCCCTTTTTGGGGCCTTGACCCGCTGCCGGCTTGCCCGACGCGAACGGGCTCGGCGCGGCGCCGCCCTTTTTGAGGTTCTTGTCCGCCTTCGGTTTCTTCTTTTCCTTGTTGCTGCGCATCTGACCCTTGGCCATGACGTACCTCCCCCGCGCCGGTTGATGGATTTGGCGCTGCGTATGAATAGCAAATCCCGAGAGGTTTGTAAGCAGCGACACGAAACCGCGGCACCGCCGTTTTATTCCGCGCGCTGTGGCCGGCAAATTTTTGCGGCCGCTCCGCGCCGTCGCTTCACAGCCACGGCATGCCTCCTTATAGGCAGGGCGCGGCCGTCGTGGCCCGCCTGGGAGGATCCTTCGTGAAACGCATCGCCTATCTCGCTGCCGCCGGCCTGCTGTTGTCCTTGCCGGCGGTGGCGCACACGCCGCAGCAACCGCCGCACCAGCTTTACAATGAGGGCGATCTCAAGCTGGAAAGCGGCCAGGCGATCCGGGATTTCTCGATCTCCTACGTCACCCAAGGCACCCTGAACGCCAGGAAATCCAACGCCATTCTGATGGTGACGGCGATTTCCGCCAACCATCACCGGCTCGATTTCATGATCGGGCCGGGCAAGGCGCTCGATACCGACAAATACTTCATCATCTGCACCGACGCGATTTCCAACGGGCTGACCACCTCGCCGAGCAATTCGAAATCGCAGCCGCGGATGCAGTTTCCGAAATTCGTCATGCGCGACATGGTGGAATCGCAATACCGGCTCTTGAAGGAGAAGCTCGGCATCGATCACCTCGTCGCCGTAATCGGCCCGTCGATGGGCGGCATCCAGGCGCTGCAATGGGGCGTCAGCCATCCCGACATGATGGACGCGGTGGTGGCGATCGTGCCGCTGGCGAAGACGCCGGCCTGGAACATCGCGGTGCTGGAAGCCAGCCGCAAGGCGATCATGAACGACCCGGCCTGGAAGGACGGCAATTACGACGCGCCGCCGGAAAAAGGCATCCGGCTGTGGCGCGATATCGTCACCCTCCTGGCGGCACGCACGCCCGACATGTATTCGGCGCAGTTCAAGAACGGCATGGACGTGCTGCCCTGGATGGAGACGCAGGAAACCGCCGCGATCAAGGCGTTCGATGCCAATGACTGGATCTACCAGACCTGGGCCTATGAGCGCCATGACGTCGGCACCACGCCCGGCTTTAACGGCGACACCGCCAAGGCACTGGCTTCGATCAAGGCCAAAACCCTGATCCTCACCGGCACCAAGGACCTGCTCAATCCGGAATTCGAACCGATCGAAGCCGGCAAGAACATCCCGAACGTGAAGATGATGACCATCAGCCCGGGCACGGTGACCGGGCATGCCTCGGCCAGCGGCGCGGGGGCGGCGGACGTGGAATTCCTGAATCGGGAGACCAGGGCGTTTCTGGATGCGGTGATGGAGGGCGGCAAGAAGCTGAACTAGCTAGCCAGGGAACTGCGGCGCGCGGCGAGGGTTAGGATCTTCGAACCCTCGGAGACAACCGTCATGAAACGATCGCTCGCCATTTTCGCCGTCGCCGCGCTGGCGGTTGCTGCAGCCTCACCGGCAGACGCCAAGGGCTGCCTGAAGGGCGCCGTGGTCGGCGGCGTCGCCGGTCACTATGCCGGACACCACGGCGTGCTCGGCGCCGTGGCCGGGTGCGTCTATGGCCGCCATCACGCCAAGGAACAGGCGCGGCAGCAGAACCAGGCGCCGAACGGGCAGGAGCGAATGTAGATCGCTGCCGCGGAACTTGATCTCGCAGCGATGTTTCGCTGCGAGGGCGCGTCATCACAATCCCACTTTCGACAGGAACAACGCCGTCGCGCCTGGCGTTTTCTCGGCGTGAGCAAGGAGACGAATGATGACGAAGTCCACGATGAAAATCACGACGCCCGTTCCCGAAGACAACCAGAGTCACAAAGGCCCCGGCAGCGCGCCCGCGGCTCCGCTCGACACCACCAAAGGCCACCGCGACGACGAGAAGCACAACATCCGTGAGCAGGCGGCGCATGGCAATCTGACACAGAATACGAGCAACCGGCGTTCGGGGTGAGGCTGAATGAGCGCGTGGCGTATGCGTTTTCGATTTTGCAATGCTCGCTTATCTGATAGCAAGGCGGCGCGGCGATCGGCCGCGTATTTCTTGATGGAGGTGTGTCATGCGCAAGCATCGCGATATCGAAAACCTCCCCTGCTTTCAGCGTCACGCGTAAGCGGCGGAAGTCTTTCCCCTCGGAAACGCATGTCAAACGCGGACGGCGCTTCGTCCACGGCGACGTTGAATTGACCGAAAAACTCGGTCGCAACGATCTATGTCCGTGTGGTTCGGGACGCAGATTTCAAGAACTGCTGCATGAAAACCAGCCGGCATGATGGGTCGAACCGCGACGACTACTTTTAGAGAGTAGGCGTCACGATCGAGCGTTATCGACAGTTGCATCTCTCCTCAACGAGGAGGGATGCTTTGGCTTTGTAGAGATAAGCTGGGTCGTCCCGGCGGAGGCCGGGACCCAGAACCCCTGGCTCATCTTTTCGGCATTGAGGCAGACGCTTCGGTAACAACTTACGCCAGAGAATCTGGGTCCCGGTCTTCGCCGGGACGACGCGTGGGAAGATGGCGAGCTTAGTACAAGTGCACGCTCGACTACCGCTTCTTCCACCCACCGCGATGCCCCGGCGCGCCGCCGCTGGAGCGGGGCGCGGGGCCGAATTCGGGCCCCGATTGGCGCGAATCGGTTGGCTGGAAGATCTTGCTTTCGGTGCCCGGTCCCATTTCGTCGAGCGTCGGCTTGCGCGGCCGTGACGCGGTGCGGCCGGGGCGATAGGGCAGCGATTCCGGGCCGTGCATTTCGTCGAGATGGGGCTTGTGGGCGCGGGAGGCTGTGCCCTCCCCTCCAGGGGAGGGAGAAGAGGCGCCGCGGCTTTTGCCGCGATATTTGTTGGCGCCGCGGCTTTCCGACTCCGGCAGGTTCGCCGAGGCGCCGTATTTCTTGGCGCCGGCATAGGCGCCGGCCTTGTTCTGCACCACGCGCTGCTTGGCGGTGGGGTCGTCGACCACGGCAAGCTCGGTGGCGCGCAGGCGCTTGACCTCGTCGCGCAAACGGGCGGCTTCCTCGAAGTTGAGGTCGGCGGCGGCTTCGCGCATCCTGGTTTCGAGATCGCCGAGCACCGCCTCGAAATTATGGCCGATGCTCATGACGTCGTCGGCCATGCCGCCGTCGCCGATTTCCACCAGCACATGGTCGCGCTCATAGACGCTGTTCATGATGTCGCCGATGGATTTCTTGATGCTTTCGGGCGTAATGCCGTGCTCGGTGTTGTACTCGACCTGCTTCTCGCGGCGACGGTCGGTCTCGGCGATGGCGCGGGTCATCGAGCCGGTGATCTGGTCGGCATAGAGGATGACCTTGCCGTCGACGTTGCGCGCGGCGCGGCCGATGGTCTGGATCAGCGAGGTCTCGGAGCGCAAAAATCCTTCCTTGTCGGCGTCGAGGATCGCGACCAAGGCGCATTCCGGAATGTCGAGGCCTTCGCGCAACAGGTTGATGCCGACCAGCGCGTCGAAGGCGCCGAGCCGCAAATCGCGGATGATCTCGATGCGCTCGATGGTGTCGATGTCCGAATGCATGTAGCGCACCCGGATGCCCTGCTCGTGCAGATATTCGGTGAGGTCTTCCGCCATCCGTTTTGTCAGCACGGTGACCAGGCTGCGATAGCCGGCCTGCGCGGTGGCGCGGACCTCGCCGACGAGATCGTCGACCTGGGTGCGCGCCGGGCGGATGTCGACCGGCGGATCGATCAACCCGGTCGGGCGAATCACTTGTTCGACGAACACGCCGCCGCTCTCGTTGAGCTCCCACGCGGATGGCGTCGCCGACACCGCGACCGAC
>JAQGJF010001107.1 GCA_028290765.1 Tardiphaga sp. | reverse complement strand
TTGCGCGGCATCGGCGAGCAGGGCGCGGCGTTGCGCAAGGGGATCGCCATCACCGCGGGCCGGATGTTCAGTCGCGGCAGCAACGAGATCGTGGTCGGCAAGGCATTGCTGCGGGAGTTCGAGGGTTTCGACCTCGGCAGCACGGTCGCGTTCGGGACCACGCGCTGGACCGTTGTCGGTGTTTTCGATGCTGCCGGCAGCGTATTCGAATCCGAGATCTGGGCCGATCTGTCCGTGGTGCAGAGTCTGTTCAACCGCAACAACATCTTCCAGACCGTGCGCGCGCGTCTCACCTCGCCGGCGGCGCTGAACGAACTCAAGGCCTACAGCGACAACGATCCGCGGCTGAAGCTCGATGTCAAATCGGAAGCTGCCTACTTCGCCGAACAGGCGTCGCAGACTTCCGACCTGATCCAGAAGCTCGGCTGGCCGCTGGCGATCGCGATGGCGTTCGGCGCGCTCGCCGGCGCGCTCAACACCATGTATTCGTCGGTGGCAGCTCGCGCGACGGAGATCGCGACGCTGCGCGCGATTGGCTTTGGCGGCTTCGCCGCCTTTGTCGGGACGCTGGCGGAATCGTTGTCGCTGGCGGCGATCGGCGGGTTGGTCGGCGCGGCCGCAACTTATTTGATTTTCGACGGCGTCACCGCCTCGACGCTTGGCGGCAATTTCACGCAGGTGGTGTTCGACTTCAAGCTCAGTCCCTGGCTGATCGGCGAGGGCGTCGCGCTGGCGCTGATCGTCGGATTGATCGGCGGCCTGTTTCCGGCGCTGCGCGCGGCACGGATGCCGATCGTTGCGGGACTTTACGCCACCTGACCAACGCCGATGGTGGCCGGGCTAGGCGCGGTCTGACGGCGCGATCGCGACCACCACCAGCACCTCCGCCTTTTGTCGCCCGAGGCTGCGAACCTCGTGAGGCGTCTCGCCGGCGAAATAGAGGCAATCGCCTTTTTCCATCACGATGTCTTCGCCGTCGAGCTTGATGGCGATCCGTCCGCTGACGACGTACAGCATCTCCTCGCCGGGGTGGGAGGCGCGCGGTGCCGATTTCAACGGCGGCGTCAGCAGGAACGGCTCCATCATCTTGCGCGTCCGGCCCGCGGCGAGTGCCGACAGGCCGAAGGTGCCGTCCCTCGTCTGGGTGGCGCCCTGTTCCTGCTGACGAAAGATCGTGTAGCGCGGCGCAGGCGTGGGGTTAGGATCGAACAGATACGCCACGGTGACGTCGAGGGCCTTGGCAAGGCGCAGCAGTGCCGCGATGGACGGAACCTTCAAGCCGCGCTCGACCAGGGAAATATATCCCCGCGTCAGCTCGCTTAAGCTTGCGAGGCGATCCAGCGTCAAGCCTTTCGCCGTGCGCAACTGCCGGAGATTGAGGCCCACTCCGGCTGTCCGGCTGACGTCAAG
Organism: Tardiphaga sp.; assembly: GCA_028290765.1. The sequence goes on along the minus strand of JAQGJF010001107.1, from coordinate 1,804 downwards.
CAACCCAAATCTCCCTCTCGAGCATTTGCCCTCGCCAACATGTTCTGCATCAGACCGACGGCTCGCGCCAGAGGCAGCCCGAACGTTTGGCCAGCAACCTTTACGGCTTTGCACACTGTTGGAAAACATCTGGCTGCTGGAACTTTTGACAATGGCGCAGATAATATAGGCAAAACAGGGCCGAAACTGTCGTTTTGTGCTTATTTCAAGATCATTGGCGACTTTCTGCCGGTTTCCACGGCAGTTGCCGATTTTCGCGACGTTGATTTCCAACAGTAAACATGGTCGATTTTTGCCGTCGCACAACCCTGTGCATCCGAAAGGGCAAGTCGATGTCGCAAGGAATGATTGACCGTCGCGCGCTCCTGCAATTCGCGGCAGCGGGATCCACGCTGCTGTTTTCGCCGCGGACAGCGATGGCTGCGGACACGGTTTCCGTTGGAGCCGCCGGCCTCGACGTCGCCTACGCCGCGATCTATGTGGCGATCAAGAAGGGCTATTTTACGCAGGCCGGCCTGGCTGTCGAACACATCAATTCCCAGAGCGGACCGCGCGGCAAGCAAATGCTGTCCGCAAGCCAGATCTTCGCATCCTCGAGCGGCTCCAGCGACTCGGTGGCGCTGACGATGGCCGGCAAGCCTGCCGTGCTGGTCTTCAACATGGAGCGCCGACCCGCCGCCGCGAATGTCATCGTGCACAAGGACCTGTTTGACGCCGGGCTGAAGGATGTCAAAGGTCTCAAGGGTCGCAAGATCGGCATCACGCAGCCGCAAGGCTGGACCTGGCTGCTTGCCGCTTATATCGCCGAGGCGGTCAATCTCAAGGATTCCATCGAACTCAAGGCGCTCGGTGATTTTACCACCATGTTGGGCGCGGTGAAGGCAAAGTCCGTTGACGGCTGCATCGCCACCTTCCCGATGGTGGAACGGGCTGTCGAGGAAGGTTGGGGCGTTCCGATCTTCCAGGTCGGAAAGGACGCCGACTGGCAGTCGGCGTTCAAGGGAGACCTTCCCGGAACCGGACTCTTCGTTCTGCAGGATACTGTCCGCGAGAAGCCTGAGCAGGTTGCCAGGCTGGTTGCCGGTCTCGTCAAGGCATCGGACTTTCTCAAATCGTCGTCGGCCGATGAGATCGCCGATGTCATTCAGGCGGACTATCTGCCGGGGACGCCGAAAGCGGCGTTGATCAGCGGGATCAACCAGTACAAGGCGGTGTGGAACTACGACAACGACTACTCGCCGGAATCCTACGCCAGCCTGCTCGACGTCATGGGCAGCGGCCGGATGTATCCGACCGCGGATCTGCTGGAAAAGGCGAAATATGCCGACGCCGTCGACATGAGCTTCGTGCGCAAAGCGCGCGCCAAGGCCTGAGGCGCGCCATGATTACGCTCGATACCATCCGCAAGACCTATCGCTCCGGCGCCACCACGCACACGGCCATCGGCAATGTCTCGCTGACCATCGAGGATGGCGAATTCGTCAGCATCGTGGGACCGAGCGGCTGCGGCAAGAGCACGCTCCTGAACCTGATCGCCGGATTCATCGCACCCAGCGCCGGCGATATAAGGGTCAAGGGCCAATTGGTCGAACCCGGCCGCATACCGGCGCGGCTCGGCTATCTGTTTCAGAAGGATGCCGTGCTTCCCTGGCTGACCGTCGAACAGAATGTCGGTCTCGGCCTGCGCTTTGCTCACATGCCGGCGGCGCAAATTCGCGAAAAGGTCGCGGGTCTGCTCAGACTGGCAAATCTGCAAGGCTATGAGAACTACTTTCCCTACCAGCTGTCCGGCGGCATGCGGCAG
>JAQGJF010001084.1 GCA_028290765.1 Tardiphaga sp. | reverse complement strand
GGTATGTGACTATGCTTATCTTGTGCCACTGCCGGCGGGGCAGGGGGAAAGTTCACTGCCGATGACGGTCGTACCGATCGCGGGCAGGAGTTCGAGGGGGCAATCCGATGAGACGGTCCCGATTTACCGAGAGTGAAATCCTGCATCTGCTGTATGAGGCCAGCGCCGGCGTTCCGGTCGCCGAGATTTGCAGCACCGCGGGGGTATCGCTGCGGACGTTCTATCGCTGGCGCCGACGTTTCGGCGGTCTCGATGTACCGGCGGTGATGCAGATGAAGGATCTGGCCGCGGAGAATCTTCGCTTGCGGCGGCTGGTCAGCCATCTCTTCGAACGCCTGCGCGATCCCGTTCATAACGGCGCGCCGCAGCCGGAGTCAGCGGCGGCCAGTTCGCCGCGTCGTGACAGGGAACGCGATCAGCGACGCGCGGTCGAAATTGCCGCGGAGAAATGCGGCGGCGCCTTGACCGGGCGTTTTGCATCGGTGCGCGTCAATCCCTGAGCACGGCTTGCTCCGAAGGAGAAGCCGCATGTGGCATTCGCGCGCGCCAATTCTTTGGGCAGCCATAATGTCAAAAACGACATAATGGCGAGATGCCTGACGCCGGATTGACCATCACGCCGTCTGCGAACTCACCGAAATCATAAATCGCCATCAGGCTCGCCAACCATAATGTCGCATCGCTGACGTAATGAAGCGGGTTGCACGGCGTCGAACATTCGCTGTCACTTCTTTTATCTTGCAGCGCATTTGCAACCGACTAGCATCGCTCGAACGTCGACGATCCATTTCGCGAGGAGTTTAGAGCCATGACCGACAGAGTCCGCCAATCTCTCACCGCCGACCGTTTCCCCCTCAACCGTCGCCGCTTTCTGACAACGTCCGCAGCCATTGCGGGTGGCCTGGCGATCGGGCCCATCGCGGGCTCAAAGCCCGCTGCAGCAGCTCTCAAGGAGGTGCGCTTCAGCGAGGCCGTGCACAATCTCGGCTACATCAACCTCTATGTCGGCATGCATGCCGGCATCTTCACCAAGAACGGCCTCGACATGAAGGTGAGTGCCGCCGGCGGCGACACGCAAACTTTCGCGGCCGTGCTCGGCGGGTCGGCGGACTTCGCCATCGGCGACGCAACGATGGCGCAAATTTCGCGTGAAAATGGCGGCCCCGGCGTCGTGGTCGGCACCGTGGTTCAGCGCGCGCATTATTTCGGCGTCTCGAAGACGCTGAAGCCGATCACCGATCCGAAGGATTTCAAGGGCCTGAAAATCGTCACCTCGCCCGAACCGAACACCAACTACAGCGTCGCCAAGCGATTGCTGGAAAAGGCCGGCCTCAAGGTCGGCGTCGATGCAACGATTGTTCCCGTCAATCCGGGCACCGAGATCGCGGCGATGCTGGCCGGCCAGGCTGACATCGCGATCGCCTATCAGCCCAGCGTCGCCGCCGCCGAGGCGCAGGGCGCCAATGTGGTGTTCGACTTCTCGACCTATATCGGACCGTTCTGCAATACCGGCATCATGGTACTTCCGACCACGATCCAGAAAGACCCGGCGATGGTGCAGGCGCTGGTCACCTCGTTCGAGGAAGCTTCGCGCAAGACCTATGCCGATCCCGCCTTTGCCAAGCAGGTGGCGCGCAAGGAATTTCCGGATCTGCCGGGCGAGGTAGTCGACAAGGCGATCGATGCCGAGCTGAAATTTCTCATCCCGGCGCAGTCCGTCATCACCAAACAGGACCAGTGGAAGAACCTGATGGAGATGCAGGTCTATCTCGGCAACGCCAAGGGTTCTATTCCGTTCGACCAGATCATCGACAACAGCTTTGCCGAAAAGGCGGTCGCCAGCGCCAAATGACGGGCAGGATCAACGGCGCCGACGCCGGTCCCGCAAAAACGAGTGCGGGCGCGGCCGGTATGGCGGGAATACCGCTGGTCGTCGAACGCGTCGCCAAGAGCTACGAGGTCGACGGACGGATCGTCCCGGTGATCGGCGATCTGAGCCTGACGCTCGGCAAAGGCGAGATCGTCAGCATCGTCGGGCCTTCCGGTTGCGGCAAGACGACGCTGCTGAACACGCTGTGCGGGTTGCTGACGCCGGATTCGGGGCGGATACGCTGGAATGGCCGGGAAATCGCCGGCCAGCCGCAGAATGTCGGCTACATGCTGCAAAAGGATCTGCTGCTGCCGTGGCGGACCGCGCTCAGCAATACGATGCTCGGCCTTGAAATCCGCGGCGTGGCGGCGAGCGAGGCCGAGGATCGCAGCCGCGCCATGCTCGACCAGCTCGGGCTCCATGGCTTTGCCGATCATTTCCCTTCGACGCTTTCGGGCGGCATGCGGCAACGCGTGGCGCTGGCCCGCACCTTGGTCAACGAACCGGACGTCCTTTTGCTCGACGAGCCATTTGCGTCGCTCGATTTTCAGAATAAATTGCTGATCGAGAACGATACCGCGAAGCTGGTGCGCAAGGGCGGGCGATCGCTGTTGCTCATCACCCACGATATCGAGGAAGCGGTATCGCTCGCCGATCGGGTGATCGTGCTGTCCAAGCGGCCGACGCAGGTGAAGGCCGTCTATGACATCGCGCTGGGAGCCGAGCGGACCGATATGATGGCGGCGCGAGACAGCGACGATTTCAGCAAATATGTTCGGCGCATCTGGGCCGATCTCGACGTCGTGCTGCAGTGACCGCCGATGCGGAGAGCGGCACGGACCGCGCGGCCACCTCCCGGAAAGCTCCGCTGACGCCGGCAAGGCGGCGGTGGCACCGGCTGCGCGCGACCGTGTTCGTTCTGGCGACGCAGCTGGCGCTGCTGGCCGTGCTGCTCGGCTTCTGGGACTACATGACGGCGAACAACAAGCAGGCGGCCTTCATGTTCGGCTCGCCCTCGGCGATCGCCAAGTTCCTTGGGCAGATGGCGAGCGACGGCAGCCTTTGGCGCGACACCTATGTCACCGGACTCGAAACCGTGCTCGGCTTTCTCGTCGGCAATTTCTTCGGCACCGTGATCGGGCTTTCGCTGTGGTATTCGCGGTTCGTCTCCCGCGTGGTCGAGCCGTTCGTGATCGCGCTCGGCTCGATCCCGATCATCGCGCTGGCGCCGATCATCATCATCTGGTTCGGCACCGGATTGATCTCGAAAGTGGCGATGTCGACGCTGTCCGTGGTGATCGTTGCCCTGGTCACGTCCTACAAGGGTGCGGTGGGGGTAGATACCGATCAGATCAACCTGATGCGGACGCTCGGCGCCTCGAAATTCCAGATCTTCCGCAAGCTCGTGGTGCCGGCCTCGCTGACCGATATCTTTGCCGGCTTGAAACTCACCGTCGGCTTCGCGCTGATCGGCGCCATCGTCGGCGAATTCATGTCGTCGTCGGAGGGGCTGGGCCACGCCATTTTCAAGGCGGGATCGCTTTATATCATCCCGAAAGTGTTCGCGGCGCTGGTGGCCACGATCGCGCTGGCGCTGCTGCTGACCTTCGCGGTCGGCCGGATCGAGCGGCTGCTGATGCCGTGGCGTCGCATTCAATAAAAATCACACGTCAAACTTCAAGGAGGAACCCAGATGTCCCAGCGCGTCAGCAAGATAGGCCATATCAAATATGCGCTTTCGGGCGATGACAAGTTCGTCGGCAGCGTCGAACCGGGCGAGACCTTCGTGGTGGAAACGGCCATCAACGTCAATGACGGCACGATCCGTCATGTCGGCCAGCAACTGACCGAGGCCGACGTCACGCTTCCTTTCGTCAATGGCGCGACCGGACCGATCGAAGTGAAGGGCGCGAAAGTCGGCGACATGCTGAAGGTCGAGATCGTCAAGATGGAGCTCGACAAGCTTGGTTTCACCGCGCTGTGGCCGGGGATCGGCATGTTTCCCGATTGGGTTCGACGAAAAGAGTTCGGCCGGCAGACCCGAGTCGTCGAGGTCAAAGACGGCCTCGTGCACTGGAACGAACATCTCAAATTGCCGGTGAAGCCGATGATCGGCGTGATCGGTGTCGCGCCGGTGCATGGCGCGGTGCTGACCATCGACAACGGCACGCATGGCGGTAATCTCGACGTGCAGGAAATCACCACCGGCAACACCGTGATGTTGCGGGTCAACAAGGACGGCGCCCATCTCTTCCTCGGCGACTGCCACGCCATCCAGGGCGACGGCGAAGCCAACGGCATGGGCGCCATCGAGATAGCGACGACGCTGACCGTCAAGGTGTCGCTGGAAAAAGCCCCGCCGCGGCTGAATCATCCGCGCATCGAGACGCCGACGCATATCTGCACCTTGGGCTGTGCCCGCCCGCTCGAAGACGCGATGCGCCTCGCGTTCGAGGAAATGATCTATTGGCTCGAAGACGGTTGGAAAATTCCGGCGCCGGAGGGCTACATGCTGCTCGGGCAGATCGCCGAAGCCCGCTGCACCCAGGTGGTCAATCCGAAATACACCTACATCTGCAAGGTGGATAAGAGCATCCTTGCGCGGTATTTCGGCTAGGGACAGCCAACTCCGTCATTGCGAGGAGCTCTTGCGACGAAGCAATCCAGTCTTTCTTCCTTGGCTCCTGGATTGCTTCGCTTCGCTCGCAATGACGGGGCTGATGTTATCGCGCTCCGGGTAATTTTTTGAATTCAAGTCGTCGAAGACGATGCCGACCCGCGGATGATCCCGCTGCCTTCGGCGCCCATCGGAGTGAACTCGATATACATGCCGGCGCCCGGGATCGCGGCCGCACCGGCCCGGGCGACGGCGAGGTCTTGTGTGCCGGAACCGGAGCCTGCTGCCACCGCGCCGAGAATAAAGCCATCGACGCGGATGGGCAGGCCGCCGATCAGGTTGGTCCAGCGGTTTTCATGGGCGAGGGTGACCTGGATCTCCACGTCCGCATGAGCACCGCCGGTCGGTGCGCCGGACAGCGCCGAGGTTCGCGCTTTGTTGATCGAGGAGGTGACGCTCAGTCCTTTCGATCCGTCCATGCGCCCGAACGCCAGCAGATTGCCGCCGGTGTCGACCACGGCGATGCACATCGGCTGTCCGATGCGGGTCGCCTCGGCGATCGCCGCATTCAGCACCTTGAGCGCGCCTTCGAGCGTCAGCGTTCGGGTGTCCTTGACGTCGGTCATTACAGCTCCTCGAACAATCCGATGGAGAAATCCCGCGCCAGGGCAGTGGCCGCGGCGACCAGTGCCGCATCGCCGCCGCGCCAGCCGATGAGGGACAGCCCGACCGGTACAGAACCGGATGTCGCGACGGGCAGGTTCACTTGCGGAAGGCCCGTCAGTCCGGCGATGCCGGTCAGGTCGACGATCCGGTGCACCGCCGTCCGAATCTCCGACAGGCGCGCGTTGCGGCCGATCGGCAGAATGGGCGAGGTCGGTAGGCAGAGCATACGCCGTCCGTCGAGCAGGCCGTCAAGCCAGCTCAACGCGCTTTTGCGGAAGGCCTTGGCGGCCGCAAGATCGTCTACCGGAATACGACCGTCATCGGCGAACGCGCCGGCCACTTCCGAGGAGAAGCGCGGGTTGACCCGGTCGATCCAGTCCCGAAAGGTGGCGTGGAATTCGCTTTTCTGCAGCACGCGCTGGTGGCGCGCCCAGTCGAGAAGGTCGTCTTCGGCGACGGGTGACTCGGTGACCGGCACGGCATGGCGTAGCCGGTCGATGACCGGCTGCAACGCGTGGTGCACGAGTTCGTCCGCCACGCCGAAACAATCGGTCGCGACGATGATATCTGTAGGGAGAGCTGCAACGACTGGCTCTCCGAGCAGCACGGCGCCGACGCGGCCGAAGGTCATTGCATCGCGCGCGAAATAGCCGACGGTGTCGAACGATGGGGCCTGGGTCATCATGCCGGCGACGGAGATGCGGCCGTGGGTCGGCCGCAAGCCGTAAAGTCCGCAAAAACTCGCGGGTATGCGTACCGAGCCGCCGGAGTCGGTGCCTAAAGCGACATCGACCAGGCTGCCCGCAACCGCGGAAGCGGAGCCGCTCGACGAGCCGCCCGGTACGAGGTCCGGCGCGCGCGGATTGAGTGGCGTGCCGTAAAATTTGTTGATGCCGAGCAGCCCAAGTGAGATTTCGTCAGTGATGGTTTTGCCCGTCAGCGCGGCACCGGCTTCGAGCAAGGCGTCGACGGCCCAGGCATTGGTCTCGGCTATCTCATGCGTTGCGGCCCAGTCGGGATTGCCGCAGCCGGTCACGCTGCCGGCGACATCGAACAGGTCCTTGGCCGCGAAGGTCAGGCCCGATAGCGGGCCTGACCGGTGCGGCGCCCGGCGGAGTGTGTCGCCCGGAACGAAGGCGCCGAGTGTGTCTTGCACGGTGCTTTCCCTTTGAGATGCAGGCGCGCCCAATCCGGGTGCGCTTGCCGTCTTCTCACTCCTTGTAGAGCTTGCGGAAGTCCGGATGGGTGTGAAACCAGTACTCAAAACCCTGGACGTTCTTCTGCACCGCATAGTCGGCAAAGCGGGTATAGAGCGGGATGCGGGGCAGATCGGTCATGACGATGTCGACCATCTTGTTCAGGTTGGTCTTGTAGACTTCCGGATCGCGGGTGAAGCGCGCCAGGTCGATCACCTTGTCGAGGTCGGGATTGACATAGTTGGCGGTGTTGAACACCGAATTATTGCCGCCGTGAAAGGTCCAGAAGAAGAAGTAGTCGGGGTAGTCGAGCCAGCCGTAGAATTCGGCGATGACCATCGGCATCGTCTTGCTGGCCATCTGGGCAAACCAGTTCGAGCCCGGCACCTTCTCGATCGTGATCTCGACGCCGATCGTCTTGAGCGCTTCCTGGATCAGGATCGCGCTGGGTTCGCGCACGGTGGATTCGCTGAGGTCGATCGACAGCGTGGTCTTGAAGCCATTGGGAAAACCGGCCTCGGTGAGCAATTGCTTGGCCTTGGCGAGATCCTGGCCATGCTTGATCGGAACCGGCCAGGTCGCGTCGGGGTAGGGCTTTGCGGGATCGCCACCGAACATCGGCTTGGCGCGGTTATAGAGCGCGGAGCTGACGATCTCCTTGTAGGGGATGGCGTAGGAGATCGCTTCGCGCACCTTGGGATTGTCGAACGGGGCGATCTTCACATTCATGTCGACGAACACGAGGTCGTTCTGCACCGGCACGCCGATGATCTTGACCTTCCCCTGTTCCGCCAGTTCGGCGTAATCCTTCGGTGGCAGGCCGACCGACATGTCGACGTCGCCCTTTTCCAGCAGCGCCCGGCGCGTTCCGGCCGAGGCGATCTGCCGATAGATGACGCGCTTGAGTTGGGGCAATGGTCCGGACTTCCAGGCGTCGAACCGGGTGAAGACGGTCTGCTGGCCCGGCGACCAGGATTCCACCTTGTAGGCGCCGCCGCCGCAATCATTGCGTGACACCCAGTCGAACGCCCACGGGTCCTGGGGCGTCGCGTGTTTCTTGGCCAGTTCCGAGTTCACGATGACGGGCACCGGCACGACGAGGTCCGGCATTGTCAGCTTGTTGAACTGTTCGAACGTGGCCTTGAAGGTGTGATCGTCGACGACCGTGAACTGCTCGGGCTTGACCAGCGAGCCCGCCGCCATCTGCACCGCCGGGAAGCCGCCGGCGGCGATGGCGCGATCGAACGACCATTTGACGTCCTTGGCGGTGACCGGGGTGCCGTCGTGGAACGTGGCATCCTTGCGCAGATGAAACACGTAGGTCTTGCCGTCGTCGCCCGCTTCCCAGCTTTCGGCGAGCTCCGGCGTCATGATCTTGGCGTCGTAGGACACCGTGCCGTCCGCCAGTTTTTTCTCGCCGTGGCTGACGAGCCGGTCATAGGCCTGCCAGACCACCATGCGGCTGTGATCGTTGGCGGTCGGCACCATCGTGTCGAGGCCGTTGGGGCCCATTTCGGATACGATGACCATCGTATCCTTGGCGATTTCGGCCGCGAGCGGGGGAGCGCCGGGCAAGGCAACGGACGCTGTGAGCAGCGCCGCCGTAACGAGACTACGATCGAGCTTCATATCGTGCATCCTTCTGGATTGGCTGGAGGGAATTCGGAGGCAGTGTCAGAGGCCGAGGTCGCCCAACAGTTTCGGCCATTTGTGAGCCCACTGACGCGCTTGTTCGAAGGCGCCGGAGGCGGCGAGCACGGTACGGTCCGCCAGATGGCGGCCGATGATCTGCATGCCGAC
>JAQGJF010000352.1 GCA_028290765.1 Tardiphaga sp. | reverse complement strand
AAGCGATTGTAGTAGCCAACGACGTCATGGAATTGCTTGGGCTCGATGCAGCGCTGCAGGTCGAACTCCGCATAGGCGATGCCCTCCTGGTCCTGCAACATCTCGCCAATGACCTCGCCGGTCGGGTCGACGAAGAAGCTGGCGGCGCGCTGCGTGCGATCGATCACGTCGACGGCGGCCGGGTCGCGCGCGATCAGAAACGCGCGCATCGCCGCGTCCATGTAGCCGGCGGTGATGATGCCGAAGGCCTTTGCCTCGAACGAATGCGCGCTGGCGCGAATGCGATTGGCCGCGACATTGTTGAAATTACCGCCGGCGCTCGGCCGGCGCGTCGGCCACATCGGCGGCCAGCTCGAAATGTGGATCTGCTCGGCCTGCGCCATCAGGGCGTAACGCGCCAGCGGATTGGTGTTCTCGCCGCAGATCAGATTGCCGACGCGGCCGACCGGCGTGTCGACGACGCGCAGCCCGGCGCCGTCGCCCGCGGCCCAGATCAGCTTTTCGTAAAACGTCGGGACCAGCTTGCGATGATGGTTGAGGATCGCGCCATCGGGGCCGATCAACACATTGCTGTTCCACATCAGCCCGACGCTGGCCGGTGAACTTTCGCTGATCCCCATCGAGACCGATACGCCGAGCGATTTCGCCTCGCGCCGCAGCGCCGCGATTTCGGGACCCGCCATCGAGACCGCCTGCTCCGCCATCAGAACGAACAGATCGTGATTTTCGATCGGCGCCCAAAGCGCGGCCCAGACCGGAAACGCCGGAATGTAGGTCTCGGGAAATGCGATCAACTGGGCGCCGGCGCGCGCCGCTTCCCGAACGATCGATATCGCCTTGGCCGTCGTCGCCGCGCGATCGAGAAACACCGGCGCAGCATGGACCGCGGCAACCTTCACAGATGACGACATCGTCAGAAACCCTTCTTATCGTTGCAGTACAAGATCCGGCCCCTCAGCCCAGGCGCTCGCCGTCGAAATAACCGGACAGCCCGGTGCCGGGCGCGCAGTTGACGTATTCAAAAACCTGACCCTGCTCCGGCAGAACGAACACCTCGTGCCAGGTGCGCAGCTGGTTGGCCTTGCCAAATTTGCGGTAACGCGCGATCGCCGCCGTGAAGATGGCGTCGTGCGAGGCATGGCGCTCGGCCCAGTTTTCCATATGACCCAGGGACAAGAAGTAGCCGAGAGCATGGGTCTCGAGTTCAGGAGCCCCAGCCACGATGCTGGTCTGCTGGAAGCGAACCGAACAACAGCCGGTCGCGGCGGGACTTTCGCGCAGATAGGCCATGCCGCGTTCCAGCGGCGCCCGGAGATCACGCATGTAGTCTTCGGTCTGCGCCGGATCGCAGCGTCCCCAGAATGCGGCGGAGCGGATGACGGTGAAATTGTTCGGCGTGGCGATCCGCCAGCGGGTGAATTTCGTGTCGCGCGCGATCGGCGCCGGCAAGTCGGCGATCCCGGGAGCCAGCGCATCGACGGCAGCCAGCGGGATCCGGTCACGCATCGCGCCGTAGTAGCCGCAATAGGGCGTCGGATAGACCGCAACATCGGGTGAGCGGCTGAGGCCCGCCGGATAGTCCTGCCAGTACAACGTCTCCTGCCGCTCCACCGGCACCGTCACGCTCTCGCGAAAACAGCCGGTCGGCTCGGAGAGCCGCGCGGCGTCGTTCCACCACAGCGTCATATGCGGAGCGGCGAGCCATTGGTCGCGGCGTTCCTGGTCGACCCAGTAGGCCGCGACGATATGGGTATAGAGACCGTTCTGATCGATGAACCAGGCATGGTCGTGCACGGTCGGCCCGTTCGGCAGCGTCATCGCCGCTTCGATCCACGGAAAGAACGACGACGCATAGACGCCGGCGGCGTCCTTTCCCTGGATGCCGTGGAAGGCCACGCACAAATTTTCGCAGCGGTTCGCGAATCCGGCGGACCAGCGCTGCACCACCGGCTCAAAGCCCTTCGGCTTGCGCAGCGGATTGACGCGATCATAGACCTGAAGACCCATTCTGCTCTCCTTGAGGCAACGCCTCGCTCAGTGAACCCCGAAATACGCTTTGTGGAGTTCGGCATTCTGTTTCAGGGATTCCGCGTCGCCCTCGGCCACGACGCGACCTTGCACCAGCACATAGCCATAGTCGGCGACATCGAGCGTCTGACGCACATTCTGCTCCACCAGCAGGATCGAACGTCCGGCCGCCTTCAGCCGGCGCACGATCCCGAAGACTTCCGAAACAAACAGCGGTGACAGGCCGAGCGAGGGCTCGTCGAACACCACAAGCTCCGGGTCGTTCATCAGTCCGCGCGCGATCGACAGCATCGATCGCTCGCCGCCTGATAACGTGCCGGCGAGCTGGCCGGATCGTTCCCTCAGGCGCGGGAAGGTCTCGAACAATTCTTCCATTCGTGCCGCCACCCGCCTGGGATCGCGCACGAGCAACCCGCCGACCTTGAGATTGTCGAGCACGGTCATTCGCGGCAGCACGCGGTTGCCCTCGGGCACGGTCGCGATGCCGAGCGCGGCGATCTTGTGGGTGGCCATATTGGCGATCGAATCGCCGCCAAAATAAACCTCGCCCCGGCGTACGCGATTGAGGCCGAGAATGGCGCGGATCAGCGTGCTCTTGCCGGCGCCATTGGCGCCGAGGATGCAGGTCACCGTCCCCGGCTTCACCTCGACCGCGACATCCTTCAGCACATCCGCGCGATCGTAGCCGGCGGCGAGACCGATCACCGACAATTTGCGGCTGGCGACGACGC
>JAQGJF010001055.1 GCA_028290765.1 Tardiphaga sp. | reverse complement strand
TCGTGCCGTGCAGTTCGACATGTTCGATGCGGCCGGCAATCTGCGCCTTGGTGGCTTCGCTGAATTTGAACTCGTTGAACACATAGCCGGCGACGCGGGTGTTATGGTTGGGATCCCACAATCCGTTGAACAGCGTGCCTGGGTCGTCCGGGCTCGGTGCCGTCAGTTCCTGATGCCCGGCCTGCAGGCCGAACGCCGTGGTCACCGAGGCGAAACGGACGTTGAACGGCGCCAGTTGGACCTCGACGCGGCCCTCCTGCTCCTTGTTGGTGAAGGTCTGCCGCACGCCGAGCGTGCTCAGATCGGTCGTATCGGCCAGACCGATTTCGTTGTGTTTGTAGTCGGTGGCACCGGCCCAGAACCGGATAGCGTCGATCGCCGCGGCGTCAGGCCGGTATTCGCCCTTGGCGGTCACCTTGGTCTGGTGCGCGTCGATGCGGGTCAGGTGATCGGCGCCGTCGATGCCCGGGATATGGTAGAGCGCGTCGTTCTGGGTGATCGCGGCGCCGATAAAGCCGCCGTCGAAAATATAGGATCCGCCGATCGAGGCGCCGTCGGCCTGCGCCGCGGAATTGGGCTGGCGGCCGTTGAACGGTTTTGTCGGATCGAACAGATAGGGATAGCTCGGAACATTGTAGTCGCCGGCCTTGCGGCCGTAGGCATCGGCATGGATCGCAAAATTGCCGCCGCCGGCATCGAGCAACACGCCGCCCTCGACGCCGCGATCGACCGAGCTGACCGCGGTCCGCGTCTCGGCGGTCACGCAGGGAGCGCCGCTCACACCGGCCGCCGGCGCCTTGACCGGAAGACCGTAACTCTGGAACGGCGCGGCGCCGCAGCTCGGCAGCGCCTCCGGAATCCGGTTGTTGGTCCCGCTCACCACGCCGCCGATCGATGTCGATCCGTAGCGCAACGCCGCGGGGCCGCGCACCACCTCGACCTGATTGGTCGCCAGCGGATCGACCGGCACGAAATGGTCCTCGCCAAGATCGGACGCGCCGCCGGCGTTGATGCCGTTCTCGACGATGCCGACGCGATTGACGTCGAGGCCCCGGATGATCGGGCGGCTGGAGGCGCCCGGCGCGAAACTCGAGCCGGTGATCCCCGGCTTGGAAAACAGGAGGTCGCCGAGCGTCGCGGCGCCGGAGCGGCGGATTTCCTCGTTCGGCACCACGGTCACGGTCGCGAACTGATCGGTCACGATCGGCAGCACACCCTGCTGCGGTGCTGCCGCGGCGACGGCCGGTTGCGGCTGCGCCGGCGGCGTCGCATTCCGCCCGGGAACGGCGCGCGCCGCGCGCACCGGTGTTGGCGATGGGGTCGTCGGCTTGCGCCGCACGATCGGACTGGGCGCCGTGACGGTGACCGCCGGAAGCTCGTGGCCGGCAGCGGGAGCGTCCTGGGATCGCGCTTCACTGCCAAAGCCGTGCAGCAGCAGCGCGGTCGAGCCGGAGATGAGAAAGATGCGTTTGAGAGAAAGAGCCATGGTCCCGATCCTGATGAGCCGCAGCCTCGTTCGTCGTCGTCAACGAATTCGGGAGGGCTTGTCTGTCGTCGTTGGTCGACGAACTGATTTCGATTTGTCCGGCAAATCCGCGTGTGGCGCGCGATGCCGAAACATGCAGGCAATCGAAGTCAGGAGGCGGGGGGAGCGCGCGGCTGGAAGGCAATGTGCGCGGAATTCAGATGAACGAATTCGGCGTCGGTGGTGAGAAACAGGAATTCGACAGCCTGCGGCAGCTGCAGGAGCGGCGGCGACGCGAACAGCGCCGCGTTCGCCAGCGCCATCACCGCGCAGATCGCGCAGACATCCGTCGGCTGCTGGTCGGAGTCCTGGCTGGACCCAGGTTGCGATTGGCCTGTGCCAATGGCCGAATTCAGTGCGGTCGTGTTTGCCGGAGCCGGACTCCCGGCCGAGGCCGACGGGGACTGCGTCGCAGCGGCTGCAATCGCCGGTTCAGCCTGGGCGCTGGTCCCGTGAAAATGCCCGAACGACACGACAAACTGGATCGCCAGCGCCAACAGCGCCAGCCGCGACCCGTGTTTGATGTGTGCGCGAACCCACTTCATGCCAACAAACGCCCCGCATCCGGCCAAGCGGAGAGGTTTTCCGCTACCAGATGTTATAATGTAACATCGCAAGGATCGGCGGGTGTTGTCAACCGTCGTTCTTCTCTCAATAGGCCAGTGGCCGAGCGGTGGCAGCTAAAGTTGCGAAGTGTCGCGCTCGCGCAATCATGTCGCGCCGAACGCAATCGGCGGCGGTTCATCAACTCGGCAACCACGCGCTTCAAGTCTCTCTCCCGACAATCACAATGCGTGTGCGTCAGCGTCATCGTGATCCTGCGCTCTATCGGTTTGATGGAGGAAACTTTCAGCAATTTCTCCGTCTGATCGAATAAAGGGCAAAAAATTCCACCCGTCCGATGCCATGATGCGTGCGGATCAACACATAGAGAGACCGTTTTGTCCCATACCAATGTCCCGCCGTACAAAACCGCCGTGGTCACCGGAGCCTCCAGCGGCATTGGAAGGGCCACGGTTGAAAAGCTCGCCGCGGCCGGTCTGGAAGTTCACGCCATGGCGCGGCGCGGCGATCGTCTCGAGGAACTCCGCGAACGCACCGGATGCATCCCGCACGCGCTCGACGTCACCGACATGAAAGCTTGCCGCCAGGCCCTCGATGGGCTTGAGGTGGATGTACTGATCAACAATGCCGGCGTGTCGCATAACAATCGCTTTCACGAATTTCCCGACGAGAAGATCGACCAGATCATCGATCTGAACTTTCGCGCGGTGCTTCATCTCACCAGGTTTGTGCTGCCCGGCATGGTGGCGCGCAACAAGGGTCATGTGGTCATCATCAGCTCGATGGCCGGCCACTATCCGATGCTGGGATCGGCGCCCTATTCCGCCACCAAGGCGGCGGTCTCGCAGTTTCTCGATGTGATGCGGCTCGATACCAATGGTTCGCGGATTCGCTGGACCGAGATCGTGCCGGGGCGCGTGGCCACCGAAGCCTTCGAGGTTGTCCTCGGCGACCGCAAGGCGGCGCAGGAAAAGTTTCTCGACGGCAAGGAGCCGCTGCAGGCCGAGGACATGGCGGACATGATGATGTTCGCGCTGTCGGCGCCGGCCCATGTCAATATCAGCCGGATCGACGCCTATCCGACCCGGCAGGCCTCCGGCGGTTTCGTCTATGCCGGCTGATCCGTTATTTCCGAACATGTTTCGCAAAGGGTGATCCGAATGACTTCCACGAGACGAGAGGTTGTTGCCGGTTTCGCGGTGGCCGGTCTTTCCACGCTGATCCCGCCAGGCCTGGTGCTGCCGGCCATGGCGCAAACTGGAAAGCCCAAGAAGGGCGGCATGGCGAAGATGTGGCTCGCCGAACCGGTCATGCTGACCGGCGCCTTCAACTCGGCCGGCCAGATCTACCAAATCTCCGGCAAGATATTCGATGGTCTGGTCAAGTACGGCTTCGACTTCAAGCCGCAGCCGCAGCTCGCGACCTCGTGGGAGGCATCGGCCGACGGCAAGTCCTTCACCTTCAAGCTGCGCGCCGGCGTGAAGTGGCACGATGGCCAGCCCTTCACCTCGGCAGATCTGCAGTATTCCGCGTTGAAGGTCTGGAAAGAGCTGCATCCGCGCGGCCGCTCGACCTATCGCTATTTGACCGAGGTCGAAACCCCGGATCCGCTCACCGCCATTCTGCGCTTCGAGCGGCCGGCGCCCTATGTGATGAACTCGCTGGCTGGCGTCGAGTCCCAAATTTTGCCGCGCCATCTCTATGAGGGCAAGGATATCCTGACCAATCCCGCCAACCTGAAGCCGGTGGGCACCGGGCCGTTCAAGTTCAAGGAATGGCAACGCGGCCAATACATCATCCTGGAACGCAATCCGGATTATTGGGATGCGCCCAAACCCTATCTGGACGGGGTGATCATGGTGATCATGCCCGATCCGGCGGCGCGCGCCGTGGCGCTGGAGTCGGGAGAGATCGATATCGCCGGCGCCATCCCGGTGGCGCTGGTGGATGCCCGCCGGCTGGAGAAAGTCCCGACCTTGACGATCCCGCAGCATGGCAGCGAGGCGCTGGCCGCTCAGTCTTTCATGGAGATCAACCTGCGCCGGCCGTATTTCCAGGACGTGCGGGTGCGTCAGGCGATCTATCACGCCATCGATCGCGCCTTCGTGACCAAGAACGTCTATTTCGACTTCGGCAAGCCGTCCACCGGCCCGATCTCGCAGGAGGCGAGGTTCTATTCCAGCGACGTGCCGAAATACGATTACAGCCTCGACAAGGCCAACGCGCTGCTGGACGAGGCCGGCTTGAAGCGGCAAAGCGACGGGCTGCGCCTCAAGATCACCCACGATTACCTGCCGTTTGGCGATCACTACGCCCGCTCGGCGGATTACTTCAAGCAGCAGATGGCCCGCATCGGCATTGCCGTCGATATCAGGAGCGCGGATTTTCCGACTTACTACAAGCGCGTGTATGGCGAATATGACTTCGATACGACGAGCACCGGCGCCTTCGGCCTGACCGATCCGACGGTCGGCATCCAGCGCTTCTACTGGTCGAAGAACATCGTGCCGGGCGTCGCGTTTTCCAACGGCAGCGGCTACAACAGCCCGGTCGCCGACGCAGCCCTCGATGCGGCGCAGACCGAGGTCGATGACGTCAAGCGTGCGGTGCTGTTCCGCGACTTTCAGAATATCGTGATGAAGGATCTGCCGATCCTTCCGATCTGCGACACCCAGTACATTACCATCAAGAGCAAGACGCTCATGAATACCGAAGTGGATCCGTTCGGCGTCCATGGCAGTTTCGCCGAAGCCTATCTCGACCGCTAAAGCATGATGACTTATCTTCGAATCGTCATTCCGCTTTAGCGTTTTTTTGTTTGAGCATGATCTTTTCGGAAAACCGGTTTCCACTTTTCCGGATCATGCTCTAGCCAGGAGTCGCGCCGTTGACCCGCTATGCCGCTTTTCTGCTCCGCAGGCTGGTTCAGGCGTGCGTCATCATCGTCGGCATCGTCGTGGTGAACTTCGTGGTCGTTCACCTGGCGCCGGGCGATCTGGCGGAGGTCTTGGCGGGGCAGGGCGGCGGCGCGGATGCGGGCTATGTCGCGGCGCTGCGCGAGCGCTTCGGCCTCGATCAGACGCTCTGGGTGCAGTTCGGGCGGTATGTCTGGAATCTGCTGCACTTCGATCTCGGCTATTCGTTTCGCGAGAGCCTGCCGGTTTCGGTCTTGATCGCCGACAAGCTGATGGCGACGCTGATCCTGATGGTGTCGTCGCTGACCATCGCCTTCGTTCTCGGCGTCGGTCTCGGCATCCTCGCCGCGATGCGGCCGAACTCGCTGCTGGATGCGGCCGTCTCGCTGCTCGCCCTGATCGGCTATGCGACGCCGCTGTTCTGGCTGGGCCTGCTGCTGATCCTGCTCTTCACCGTCAAGCTCGGGTGGCTGCCGTCGGGCGGCATGCGGACCATCGGGGTGCCGTCGTCGGGGCTCGCCGGTATTCTCGATATCGCGCGTCACGCCGTGATGCCGGTGATGACCCTGACGCTGTTCTACATGGCGGTTTTCATCGGGCTGATGCGCGCATCGGTGCTGAACGTGGCCTCGCTCGACTTCGTTCGAAGCGCCTACGCCAAGGGCATGAGCCGCCGCCAGGTCTATGTCCGTCACATCCTCGGCAATGCGCTGCTGCCGATGATCACGATGCTGGGCGTCAATGTCGGCGGCATTCTCGGCGGCTCGGTCGTCGTCGAAACCGTATTCGGCTGGCCCGGTCTCGGACGGTTGACTTTCGACGCGATTTTTTCGCGCGACATCAACTTGCTGTTGGGAATCCTGTTCTTTTCGTCGCTGCTGGTGGTAGTGACCAACCTCGTCACCGATCTGGTCTCGGCCTGGATCGATCCGCGCATCGAGGTGTCGGCATGACCGCGCGGGCCACGCGGCGGATTCCCTGGCTTCGCCCGCCGGCACTGGTCGGCGGAGCGATCCTGGTCATGATGACGGTCGGGGCACTGCTGGCTCCGGTGTTGTTTCCCGAAGGGCCGTGGCCGTCAGTCGGAACGCCATATACGCCGCCTTTCGAAAACCTGGCGCTGCCGTTCGGCACCGACACGCTGGGCCGCAACGTCGCCGCCGGATTATTCTACGGCGCGCGGGTATCGCTCACCATCGCCGTCGCCGCGACAGTCGTCGCGCTCTCGATCGGCATCCTGGTCGGCGCCACTGCGGGCTATGCCCAGGGCTGGGTCGACGACGTGCTGATGCGGGTGACCGAGATCTTCCAGACGATTCCGAACTTCATCTTCGTGATCGTGCTCGTCGTGATCTTGCGGCCGTCGATCGCCGCCATCATCGGCGCGATCGCGATCGTCTCCTGGCCGCCGATCGCCCGGCTGGTGCGGGCCGAGTTCATGTCGCTGCGCAGCCGCGAGTTCGTGTTGTCCTGCCGCCTGGTCGGCGTTCCGCCGCTCAAGATCGTCTTCACCGAAATGCTGCCGAACTGCCTGTCGCCGGTGATCGTCGCGAGCTCGATCATGGTGGCGACGGCGGTGCTGCTGGAGGCCGGGTTGTCGTTTCTCGGGTTGGGCGATCCCAACGTCATTTCATGGGGAACCATGGTGGCGATCGGCCGTCCGGCGCTGCGCACCGCGCCCTATCTGTCGATCTTTCCCGGCATGGCGATCTTTCTTTCGGTGATCGCCATCAACTTTGTCGGTGAAACCCTCAATGAAGTCCTCGATCCCAGGCGCAGCCATCGTTGAAAAAGGCGAAGCCATTTCTGAAAAAGACGAAATCCAAGTGGACAGTGAGATGAACATTTCGATCAAGGCCCTGGAACAAGCGCTGACGCGCGAGATGGAGCTGTTCGCCTATCCGCCAAAAATCTGGCCTCGGGCCGAACCGACCGATGCAAACATTCCCGTCTTCGATGTCGTGATCGTCGGCGCCGGCCAGGCCGGAATTTCGTTGGCCTTTGGATTGCTGCGGGAGCGAATCACGAATGTCCTGCTGGTCGATCGCGGCTCGTGCGGACAGGAGGGGCCCTGGATGACCTGGGCCCGGATGCCGACGCTGCGGACCATCAAGGAACTGACCGGACCGGACAATGGATTGCCGTCGGCATCGTTCCGGAGCTGGTACGAGGCGCGCAAGGGCGAACAGGCGTGGCGCGATCTGGTCCGCATTCCCAAGGGGGAATGGATGGATTATCTGCTGTGGCTGCGCGGCTTCCTGCAGCTGCCGGTCGAAAACGAGACCAACGTCACCGCGGTGACGATGGCGGGCGACAGGCTGCGCGTGACGCTGCAGGGTCCACGCGGCCTCCGCACGGTCGAAGCCCGCAAGGTCGTGGTGGCGACCGGGATCGACGGCTCCGGCGGGCCGCGGATTCCGGATTTCGCGCAGGGCCTGCCGCGGACGCTGTGCGCGCACAGTTCCGATCCGATCGATTTCACAAAACTTGCCGGCAAGCGTGTCGCGGTGCTCGGCGCCGGCGCGTCCGCTTTCGACAATGCCGCGACCGCGCTGGAAGCCGGCGCCCGCGAGGTCACGCATTATGTGCGGCGTCCGGCGCTGCCCGAAGTCAATGCGCTGCGGTTTCTCGAATTCACCGGCTTCTTCCGCAATTTCGCCGCGCTGGACGATGAGCGCAAACTGCGCTTCATGCGGCGCTATCTGTCGCTGCCGACGCCGCCGCCGGCCGATACGCTGCAGCGTTGCCGGGCGCACCGGAATTTCGTGGTGAAGTTCGCGCAAGGCTGGACCGGGATGCGCGCGGCGGGCGCCGCGCTCGAAATCACCACGCCCGCCGGTTCCTTCGAGACCGATTTCGCGATCCTTGGAACCGGATTCAAGATCGATATCGCCAGCGTGCCTTATCTGGCCGCGCTGGTCCCGGACATGACGTTCTGGAAGGATCGCATTGCCGCAAGCGAGGATGGCATGGACCGGTTGATCGGGACCTACCCCTATCTCGGACCGTACATGCAGGTGACGGGCCGGACCCCGCAGGCCGACCGCGCGCTGCGCAACCTGCACTTTCTCAATATTTCGGGGCTTGCCAGCGTGGGACCGATCTGCAGCGGCATCAACGGCCTGCCCTGGGGCGCGGCGAACGTGGCGGCGGGCATCTCGCGCGACCTGTTCTGCATGGACGCGGATGTCTTCTACGAGGAGTTCATGGGCTACGAAGAAGCGGATGCCAACGAAGTCATCGCGAAGGTGGCGACGGGTTGAGGACTTGAGGATCAATCCGCGTCACCAACTCCGTCATTGCGAGGAGCTCTTGCGACGAAGCAATCCAGTCCTTCCTTGGGGCCCTGGATTGCTTCGCTGCGCTCGCAATGACGGAGCTGGTGATACCGATTTAATGCGCGGCGACCGCGCTCCGTGCCGGCCGTGCGGTTTCGCGCGGGGTACACGCGTAAGTCAGCGGCAGTTCGGTGGTCGACTTGATCTGCTCCATCGCGAACATCGAGGACACATCGTAGAGGTCGATTTTCGCGATCAGCCGCTGATAGAGCTCGTCATAGGCGCGGATATCCGGCAGCACGGCGCGGATCAAATAATCGACGTCGCCGCTGAGCCGGAAGAAATCCACCACTTCCGGAAAGCTGGTCACGATCTTCCTGAAACGGTCGACCCATTCCGCGTTGTGCTGGTTGGTCTTCACCGCAATGAAGACGCTGACGCCGAGATTCAGCTTCTCGGCGTCGAGCAGCGCGACGCGGCGCTTGATGTAACCCGAGGTTTCCAGCTTTTGAATCCGCCGCCAGCACGGCGTCGAACTCAATCCGACCCGATCCGCCACTTCCTGCACCGAAAGGCTGGAGTCCACCTGAAGCGTCGCCAGGATCTTGCGATCAAGCTCGTCGAGCATGTTGGCCTCCATTTGCAGTCACCAGAAGAAGATTCATATCGTTATTTGCGTAGCGGCAGCAACGTTATTGTCAAATATCCGCAATTGCGAGCATGAACATTCGTCACGCTGCTCAATATCGCAGCAAGAAGCAAGCAAACTGCGATGACGCCTCGATATACTCACCGCGTCGGTCAAGAGCATGATGGCCGCGAGAGGTAACGTGATGACGCGCGCCTGCCGCGAATGGGTCAACGCTTCGATCCGCCGGATCGAGATGGAGCGCACGCGCTCGGCCGAAACCCATTTGCACAAAATCGAACTGCCCGCTTTGCCGGGCGTGACGCTTTATCTGAAAGACGAAACCACCCATCTGACCGGCAGCCTCAAGCATCGCCTGGCGCGGTCGCTGTTTCTGTATGGCCTCTGCAATGGCCGCATCGGCGCCAATTCGACGCTGGTGGAAGCCTCGAGCGGTTCGACCGCGGTGTCCGAAGCCTATTTCGCCCGGCTGCTCGGCCTGCGCTTCATCGCGGTGATGCCGCGAACCACGACCGCGGAGAAACAGGCGGAAATCATCTCGAACGGCGGCGAGATTCATCTGATCGACGATCCGCTCGCCATCTATGCGACGGCGCAGCGCATCGCCGATGAAGCCTCCGGCTGCTATCTCGACCAGTTCACCTTTGCCGAGCGCGCGGTCAATTGGCGCAGGGACAACATCGCCGACTCGATTTTTTCCCAGATGGCCGCCGAAGAGCACAGCGTTCCAACCTGGTTCGTGTGCGGAGCCGGCACCGGCGGCACGTCGGCGACCGCCGGGCGCTACATCCGCTATCGCGGCCTGACCACCCGGCTCTGCCTCGCTGACCCAGTGGATTCGGTCTACCACCGCCACATCGCCGACCCGCGGGTCCGCACCTGGTCCACCGGGCGCTCGGTGATCGAGGGCATTGGCCGGCCACAGGTCGAAGCTTCTTTCGTCCCGGAACTGATCGACCGCGCGATCGTGGTGCCGGACGCGGCCAGCATCGCCGCCGCGCGCGTGATGTCGCGGTTCCTCGGCCGGCGCTGCGGTGGATCGACCGGCACCAATCTATGGGCGGCCTTCGCGATCATGTCGGAAATGGCCGCGGCGGGCGAAAAAGGCTCGCTGGTGACCATCCTGTGCGATTCCGGCGACCGCTATCGCAGCACGCTGTTCGACGACCAATGGCTCGCGGAAAAGGGGCTGTCCTGTGCCGCATATGAGGCCGATCTGGAAAATTGGATCGCCCCGGCGGTTTCCACGACGGCGACGGACGGCTATCAATCGGTCGATGGCGCCGTCCGTCTGGCGGTGAGCTGATCAAAGGCCACAGAGGCGACCTGACCTGCCGATGAAATTGCTCGAACTCACCGATCTCACCCTGCGGCTGCCACCGGGCGCCGACCGCGCCTTCGCCATCGAGGGCGTGTCGCTGGCGGTGATGCCGGGCGAGATCGTCTGCGTCGTGGGTGAAAGCGGCTCCGGCAAATCCATGACGGCGAGCGCGGTGATGCGCCTGCTGCCGCGGGGCGCGGCGATTGCGGGCGGCAGCATCCATTTCGAAGGGCAGGATCTCGCCGCCCTGCCGGAAGCGGCGATGCGCCGGATCCGCGGGGCCAAGATCGGCATGATCTTTCAGGACCCCATGACCGCGCTCAACCCGATCCGGCGGGTCGGCGACCAGATCGCGGAAGTGTTCAGGCTGCACACCGATCTCGGCGCGGCGGAAATCGCCGCGCGGGTTCTGGCGCTGCTTCATGACGTCCACATCAGCGAGCCGGAACGCGCCGCGCGTTCCTATCCGCACCAGTTGTCCGGCGGCCAGCGCCAGCGCGCCATGATCGCCATGGCGCTTGCGCTCGATCCTCGGGTGCTGATCGCGGACGAGCCCACCACCGCGCTCGATGTCACGACGCAGGCGCAGATCCTGGCGCTGATCCGGGACTTGCAGAAGCGCAAGAAGACCGCGGTGCTGTTCATCACCCATGATTTCGGCGTTGTCGCGGAGATCGCCGACCGTGTCGCGGTGATGCAGCACGGGCGGGTCGTTGAACAGGGCGACACATGGTCGGTGCTGAACAACCCCCAGCATGCCTACACCAAACAGTTGATCGCAGCCGTCCCGCCCCTCACCGCCCCGCCGCCGCGCGAGGTGTCCAGCGACATCATCCTGACCATCGATAACGTCTCGAAGACCTACCGGACCGGCGGATTTCTCGGCCGCGGCGCGCGCGTCACGCCGGCGGTAAAGGCCGTATCGCTGCAACTGCCGCGCGGCGCGACGCTTGGCATCGTCGGCGAGTCCGGATCGGGAAAGTCGACGCTGGCGCG
>JAQGJF010001017.1 GCA_028290765.1 Tardiphaga sp. | reverse complement strand
TCTCATCCCTTTCGGATTGTCTGCCCGCAACTTCGAACGTGAGTGAAGCGAACTCGTTCCCAACCACTTTTCTTAGGACGGGCGCAACCATCGCGTCACGGCCGGATGGGAACGCGCAACAAACTGACGAACGCGATCCGTTGTTCTCGCAGTTCTGGT
Source organism: Tardiphaga sp. (assembly GCA_028290765.1). The sequence continues at coordinate 6,727 of JAQGJF010001017.1, read as the reverse complement.
GTACCCTGCGGAAGGAACCAACGAGACACCGATCGACAGCGTGTCCTCTTCGCGAATCCCTTTGGCAGGGTGTGTTTCCTTGACGACAGACCCGCCAGTACCTCGATCGTATAATCGACCCACCCGGTTCAGCATTGTGCCTTGGGCAAGTGACGCATTGCCTGTGAGAGGAGCGTCTCATGACGCTGTCGAACACATCGAATTATTTCCTTGCCGGTTTGCCGCCCGCGGTGCTCGCCATGCTGCAGCCGCAGTTGGTCGCCGTGGATCCGCCGAACGCAAAAATCCTCTACCACGCCGGCGACAAGATCAACTGGATGCCCGCGATCTCTCATCGGCAGCGAGACGCTTCCGCTCACCCAGGAGTTTCTCTCCCAGATGCTGGGCGTCAGCAGGAGCAGCGTGACCTGATCGCAAAACGCCTGCAGCAGGCCGGCCTGTGCGACGTCATGCGCTTCTGGCTGCGACGCGGGGTCGACGGCTTCCGCGTCGACGCCAGCGCCGTGCTGATCAAGGACGCCTTGCTGCGCGACAACCCGTCGAACCCGGACTACGACGAGACCATGCCGCCGCCGCAACGCCTCACACCGGTGTTCTCCGACGACCGTCCCGAGGCCATGCAGTGCATCGAGGAGATGCGCAGGGTGATTGACGAATTCGACGACCGCGTGCTGGCCGGCGAAGTGCAAGGCAAAACCGACCGGATCGGTCATTTCTACGCCGGCGCAAATCCGCGGCTGCACCTGCCGCTCAACTTCGCCCTGCTGGACTCGTCCTGGGATGCGCATTCGCTGCAGGCGGCAATCGATGCCTACCTCAACGTGCTGCCGGACGGCGCCTGGCCCGACTGGGTGATCGGCGGCCATGACAAGCCGCGGGTCGCCAGCCGCCTCGGGCAAGCCCGGGCGCGGGTCCTCGCCGTGCTGCTGCTGACGCTGAAGGGCACGCCGTTCCTGTTCGCCGGCGACGAGATCGGCATGGAGCAGGTCGAGATTCCGAAACAGCGCGTGCAGGATCCGTTCGAAAAGCTGGTCGGCGGCTACGGCCTCAACCGCGATCCGGAACGCTCGCCGATACGCTGGGACGGCAGTCCGCGCGGGGGCTTCTCCACGGCGGAGCCGTGGCTGCCGATGGGCGACCCCGCCGAGCGCAATGTCGCCCGGCAGCAGGCCGACACAACCTCGATCCTCGCGCTTTATCGCCGGCTGATCACGCTGCGCCGCGACGAGCAGGCCTTGTCGATCGGCGAGCAGCAACCGCTGCGAAGCCTGAACGACGTTGTCGCCTATAAGCGGACGGTTGGAGATGCGGAGCTTCTGATCGGCCTCAATATGGCACCCGATCCCCGGCGCTGGACCTGGCAGGGCAACGGAACGCTGCTGCTGTCGACGCATCTCGATCGCGACGAGGATGAGGCGGCGGCGCCGTTGATGCTGCGCGGAGATGAAGGCGTGATCATCCGGCTCGGATAAACCGATCGGCGGTCAGGAACCACATCCCAATCGATCGCGTTTCGAGGCAGGAGATCGCCATGCCATATGCGCTATTCGACAAGCACGCCAAAGTCAGCAAAGCCTATCCGACAGAGGACGACGTCTGGCGGCATGCGAAGGACACCGGCCTGGTGGTGGATAATACTTCGGAAGAGGAAGCCGACGAACCACAGCTGGTGCTCGACAATGGCTACCAGATCAAGCCCTGCCATGCCGACCCGGGCGAGGACCCGGCGCAGAACGAAGCGGAAGCGCCCCGGGACCTCGGGACGAGTGCCGCATCTTGAAATGTTCCGGCCGAACTCCGCCTTGGTGATGGAGGTGATCCCGGAGGCCGAGGCAGCCAGCCGCCGCCCTCGAACCCCTTCAGGACGAGGCGGACCGATCCTCTCGGCGGTACAGATCCTTGGTCGCACTTTCGGTCAACGTTTTCTCCCGGCGCGTCCGTTGCCCGGATTTGATGATGCCGAAAGCGATGACAAGGCCGAGGACGACGACGCCGGCGACCCATACCCAGAGAGGAAGTTGATCCATGATCCGATGTCCATAGTGGAATGTATCGGCATAAAGGTCAGCGGCCCCAATGGTTCCAGACTGGCCGCTGTGCGGCCAAAATCCTGTCAGGCGGTGTTTCGACGGATCGTTCGAATGCCGCCAACTTCCGGCCGGCTTTCCGTCAACGCAGCCTGCATGTCGAGAAAGCCGGCGTTCCATCGTTCCGCGATCGCGGCGTCGGAAAAGTTAAAGGACTTCTCCGGTCCCGGTTCCGCCGCGCCCGACCGGTAACTCAACAAGAACGTCTCGTCGCGGCATTCGGGCCGTCGACACCGCCTCAGCGCCAACTGATCCTTGAGCCGCAAATAGGTCTGGTTGCCGAACAACAGGTCGTTCTTGCGTTCAGCGGCGCCCTCCAGAGTGCGGGGCCGATATCCATCCCGCGCATAGAGGTCGATGACGAACAGCCGCAAGCCTCGCGGCGTATCTTCGGCGAGAATGGCATCGAACGGCGCGTTGACGGAGAAACCACCGTCCACCAGCATCCGGCCCGCGATTTCCACCGGCGCAAATTCGGGCAGGAAGCCGCAACTCGCCAGCAGATGATCCATTGCGATGACGTGCCTTGCTGAATCGAAGATCACGGGATCGCCGGTTTCGACGTCGGTTGCCGCCACCGATATCCGGATCTCTCCACTGTTGAGCCGGCCGAAATCGATCAGCGCGTTCAACCGCTCGCGCATCGGCGTGAGGTCGTAAAGGCTGCGAAACGAAAGCGTATCCATCGCCGGGATCCGCGGATGAAACTGGCCGGGGGCGCCGACCAGGTGGGTTCGCACCGCGTTCATCCAGCCCTGGAGGTGGCGCCATGGATGCTGTTCCGCGCGCGGCCGTCCCGCCATATTCCAGAATGACCGCAAGCCGACCTGACGGGCCTCGGCGCCGGTGCCGGCGATAATGGCGGCGGTGACTGCACCCGAAGACGATCCCGCCACCCAGTCCAGTGGCAGGCCTGCCTCCGCAAACGCCTGATGGACACCGGCATGATAAGACGCCAAGCCAAGACCGCCGGAAAACACCAGCGCCACCGTCGAGCGCGTCAAGGGGTCCGCCGATACCACGATCTCACCGTCACAAGAAGTGTGTCGTCAGTTCGTCGTCAGTTCGTCGTCAGTGCCTGGCCCCGGTCAACCAGGTCGTCATGGCGTCCCTGATCTGCTGAGCCGACTGTTTTTCGTTGCCGGAGCCGATACCCTGGGACACGGCATCGATGGTGAAGCTCCCGTCCGCGTTGGCTGTAATCGTGACCTTTTCGTCGCCGCGCAAGACGTCGAAGGCTTCGCCCTTGTACGTCACCTGCGCATCGAGGCGGCGGCTCTCTATGTCGCGCGCGATGGCTTCCGACAATCCCCTCGCCTGTTCGGCACGGCCTTCCTGCTGCTTGTTGGCCTGCATCTCTCGTGCGTCCATGTCCGGTGACCAGTATTATCGCGGATCCACCGCGCCGAGCGCGGTCTTGTTTCCGGCCTCACGGCCCGGCGCGCTGACATGGATTTCGTGGCCCTCGCGGATCGCGAGCGACGCCGCGGCGACCGCGGCTTCGAACGCGGCTTCCTTGGTGGCGTAGTCATTTTCCGCCCGGCCATCATGGAGAACGCTCCAGGCCTTCCCGTTCGCAACAACCTCGTATTCTGCCAAGCCCATAACAGCCTCCTGTTCGATGACAAACGCCGAATCTCGAGCGAGGTTCCTCCTATCGGCGCTGGAGCCAGCAACTGCACCGAGGCGCGGCAGGTGACGGTAGACACCGAATCGCCCGATGCGAAGGCTTCCCAAATGGATCACGGGGCCCGACGGAGAGAGGCCTCGAAGGATACTCGAGGAGGGCTCGAACATACTGCATACTTGCGCCTTCAAGGCCTCTCCGTCTCCACCGGAGGGGTACGTCCGCCCTCCAGCGTGGTGAATTGCAAACACGCAAGATACATGCGGATCCTCTGCCGTCGCTTGAAACCAACAACGGCCAGCGCCGTATTATTCTGTGTCTCCACGCCGACGGATGCCTGCATGCCGCGCTACCACTTCGACCTGATCGATTCCAGAACCGTCGCGGACGAAGGCGGCGCCGAAGCGCCGGATGACACCACGGCGATGGACATCGCTGAAGCTATCGTGCGGCGGCTTCGCGAAGAGCGTCCCGAACTGAAGAACAGGCACTTCGCCATTCTGGTGACGAATGCAGAGGGGGAAGAGATCTCTCGGCTGCCGCTCGACATCGTTCACTGAACATACGCCCACCCGATCGAGCGGCCGCCTCGCCGCGCCACGCGTCAACGTTTTGCTCAACCGGCGCTCAGGTCTAAGCCAGTCTGGTCGGCTTGGGAGGGTGCGCCGTTCTCAGATGATGATCGTGCAGGATCGTCGCCATGTCGATCCGATGAGGGCCTTCGCCGGGCACGGCGGCGTCGAACAAGAGCTCCTGAACATCGCGAGGCAAACTGGACCAGTGCGTAAAAACGGCATGGCCCAGAAGACGTTGGACGTCGAGCGCGGTCATTTTTTTCCTTTCCTGACAGCTTGATATTTTACGCTTTCCTCACTGGATGGACGAAGTCGATGCTTCGCCGTCGCGCTTGACCTTTACGGGAATTGCTTTCGCCGCCGGAACCTTGCTTTTCTCGGCGTGATGCCACAGCGGGATCAGCGGATTGCATTCCGGGTAATAACCGGCAATGCAGCCTTCCGGAATATCATAAGTCACGACCCGGAAGCCTTCGACCTTGCGCGTCACGCCGTCATTCACCGCGGTGCTCAGGGAAACCAACGCTCCCTCCTGCAAACCGAACCGGTCGATGTCGTTGCGGTGCATCAGCACGACATGGCGCGAGCCATAGATGCCGCGAAAGCGATCATCGTAATTGTAGATCGTGGTGTTGAACTGTCCGTTGCTGCGCAGGGTGATGAGCTGGACCACGTCGCGGTCTTCGTCGGGCACATCGATATCGGTGACCAGCGACGCCGGCGTGATGAAGTTGGCCTTGCCGGTTTCGGTTGCCCATTCGCGCTTGCGCGCGCCGAGCGGGCGGTGAAAGCCGCCCGGCTCCCCCAGCCGCGCATTGAAATCGTGAAATATCTCCGGATAGGTCGCGGCGATGGCGTCGCGTATCTTGCCGTAGTCGGCGACCCATTCATCCCACGGAACCGTCGAGCGGCCCGGCGCCGCCGCCTTGGCGAGTTCGGCCACGATCTTCGGCTCCGAGAGCAAATGAGGACTGGCAGGGTCGACCTGACCTCGCGAACCATGCATGCATCCGGTGCTGTCTTCCATGGATACGGCCTGCGGCCCGCCGGCCTGGCGATCGACCTCGATTCTGCCGAGGCATGGCAGGATGTAGGAAACCTCGCCGTGGATCAGCGCGCTGCGGTTGAGCTTGGTGAGGATCTGCACGGTGAGCCGGAGTTTTCGCCATGCCGGTTCGATCAGGCGATGCTCGGGAACCGAGCGGACCAGGTTGCCGCCGAGCTGCACCATGGCGCGGACGCTTCCGTCCAGTATTTTCTCACATGCTTCGACGGTGTTGACGCCCTTGTTTTTCGGCAGATCGATGCTGAACAGCGCCTTCAGTTTGTCACCCGGCACCTTGTCGGGCTTTTCGGTGATCCCGACGGTTCGCTGTCCCTGGACATTGGAATGGCCGCGGACAGGACAGATGCCGGCGCCCGGACGCCCGATGTTGCCTTTCATCAATGCGAGGTTGACCATGGTCTGGACGGTCTCGACGCCTTTCTTGTGCTGCGTCAGACCCATGCCGTAGATAAAAATCACCGATTTGGCCTGGCTGTAGACTTCCGCCGCCGCTTCGATGGCCCCGCGGGTCAATCCCGAGCGGCGCTCGATCTGGTCCCACTGCGTTGCTTTCGCCGCGCTGGCGAATTCCTCGAAGCCGTGAGTGTGCTCGCGGATGAAGCCGTGGTCGAGCACCGGGTCTCGCCCGGCTTTTTGCGCGCGCTCATCCAGATCGAGCAGCGCCTTGGCGATCCCCATCATCGCCGCGGTATCACCACCGGTCCTGACCTGGTGATACTGCGACGAGATGCGGGTCGGCGACTTGAACAGCATTTCGGCGGGTGACTGCGGATTGGCGAACTCGACCAGTCCGCGTTCGCGCAGGGGATTGAACGTGACGATGGGCACGCCGCGTTTCGCCGCCTCCTGCAGCTGATGCAACATCCGCGGACTCGAGGTACCGACGTTTTGCCCGAAGAAGAAAATGCAATCGGTCCTGGCGAAATCGTCCAGCGTACAGGTGCCAACGGGAACGCCGATGCTTTCGGGCAACGCTACCGAGGTGGTCTCATGGCACATGTTGGAGCTGTCCGGCAGGTTGTTGTTGCCGTAGGCCCGCGCGAACAGCCCATACATGAACGCGGTTTCGAGCGATGCGCGTCCCGACGCATAGAAAACCGCGCTATCGGGTGCCAGAGCCTGCAACTCGCGCCCGATTTCCGCAAACGCGACACTCCATTCGACCGGCAGGTATTTGTCGGTTGCGGCATCCCACCGCATCGGATGCGTGAGCCGGCCGGCGTTTTCGAGATTATGATCGTCCCATGCCTCGAGCTCGGTGACGGTATGCCGGTCGAAAAATTCGGGCGTGACGCGCTTGCTGGTGATTTCCCAGGTGGTGGCCTTGGCGCCGTTCTCGCAGAATTCGACCACCCGCGGATCGGCGGGCTTG
>JAQGJF010001002.1 GCA_028290765.1 Tardiphaga sp. | reverse complement strand
GCGGCGCGCTCGCAACCCTGGCGCTGGGCGGGCTGACCTGGTCGTTGACGATCGGGTCGGGGCGCGGCGGCTGGACCACCGACGCCATGGCGCTCGCGGTCATTGCCGCGGCGCTGCTGGTTTTCTTCGTGGTGGTAGAAAAGCACCTTGGCGAGCGGGCGATGATGCCGCTCTCGCTGTTCGCGTCGAAGAGTTTCATCGGGCTGACGCTGCTCACCATTCTGCTCTACGGCGCCCTCGGGGCTTGGCTGGTGATGCTTCCCTATGTGCTGATCGAGGCCGCGGGCTATTCATCGACCGCCGCCGGCGCGGCCCTGTTGCCGCTGCCGCTGGTGATTTCCTGCATCTCGCCGATCGTGGGGGGCGTCGCTGGCCGGATCGGATCGCGGACGCTGCTGGCTATCGGCCCCCTTGTCGTGGCGGCGGGATTCCTGCTGGCGCTGCGGATCGGCGGCAGCGCGGATTACTGGAAGGACGTGCTGCCGGCCGTAGTCGTGCTTGCAGTGGGTCTCAGCTTCGCCGTGGCGCCGTTGACGACGGCCGTGCTCGGTTCGGTCGATACACGGCATACCGGCTCGGCCTCCGGATTCAACAGCGCCGTCGCGCGGACCGGCGGTCTGGTTGCAACGGCGCTTCTGGGCGCGGTTCTGGCGATGGAAGGGGATCTTCTGCTCCGGGCCTTCCACACGGCACTATGGATCGGCGCGGCGGCCAGCGCCGCGGCGGCGATGGCTGTTCTTGCCCTCGTTGATCGTTGACGCTCAGGCGCCATCGCCGCGGCCCGACCGGGCGTGGAGAGCGGTCACATCCGAAGTGGTTTGACGGCAGCCAGGTTCCGGTAGGCGTGGCTTGCCACGTGCATCAGGTGGTTGCGGCGCTTGCTGTCGAGAACCGGCGAAGGTTGCACGTGGTGTGCATCGTTTAGCTCTCCCAGCGAGGTTTGCGCCTGGCGTAGGCACTTCAGCGTGGCGTGCATCGATGAATTCCGATGCGTGAGAAGGCCGGTGAAGAATTCGACCGCATAGCGCAGTCGTTTGCTCGCCAGACGAATCCGATGCTGCTTCTCCGCATTCATATCCTGGAGCCTGCGGCTCCTTTTCAAGAGCTTCTTGCGCCATCGTGCCAGTCTGCGTGTACCGTAAAGCGTGATTCCGATCTCGCGTCGCTTGGTCGCGGTCCTGCCGCCGCTCCTGGTCCAGGGTCCGTTGTCGATCCAATCGGACACGTCGATGATCAGTCGACGATAGCGATGTGACCGAAGTGCCTGCGTCAAACGCCGATGGCTCTCCGTGCGCTTTGCCAACCAACCCGCATCATTCGAATTCGTCTGTTTCAGGAGCTCGATCGCAACGTCCATGTCGCGCGTAGCGCCGAGCTGGGCGTTCAGCCATTTCAGTTCACGCTTCAGGTGAACGCGTTCGGCATCGGCAAGCACCGGCAAGAAAAACGATATCGCCGCCCGCAACCGGGTAAGGGCAATCCGCATTTGGTGCAGGGCTCCGTGGCTGCCTCTGCATGTCGTGGCATAATTTGCCGTCAAATCCTTGAGACAACTGCGCGCAATCGCCCGAAACGCCGCGCCGCATGACATTCCGGCGTTCAATCGCGGCGTTGCGCCGCGGCGCGGTTGCCGCTTGCGTTCGGCCTGCGGGGCCTTCCTGCCGGGGGATGAGGACATCGCCAATCGCTTCATTCCAAGGTCGACCGCCTGCAACGTCTGAATTCCGATCTGCTGCTGTTCAAAGTCTGCTCTGGCGCTCCGGAAGCGTCAATACGTGACCAATCGAGCATGCCAAGATCATAATTTTCCTGCAGCGCGGCAATTTCCGGGGTGGCATCGGAAGCGTCGCCCTTGCGTTGACCAACGCGTTTCATCCGGGTCGCAAGGTCGGCCACCAGGAACAGTCCGACGAATTGCACGTCGAGCGTTCGTGCGACCTCGCGGATAGCGGCCCGCTCGGATGGTTGCGCAAACACGGCGTCCACAACCACGGAATGACCCTGCGAAAGCAGTTTGCCCGCGCGGTCTGCCAGAACCGCGTAGACCTTTCGGGTGGCCTCCGGCCGATAGGCCTCGGGCGGCAGTCGATCGGTCTCGCTGGCATGAAACTGTTGTTTGCGCACGATATCCGAACGCAGCACCACGGCGCCGGGCTGCGGTTCGATGGCCGCGGCGAGACCACGCGCCAGCACCGATTTGCCGGTTCCGGATAGCCCGCCGACGGCGACCAGTTTTGGCGGCGGTGGATGGATCAGCCGATGCGCGAGGTCGAAATACGCACTTGCCGTCGCCGCGACCGCAGCCTTGTCGGCGCAGTCTTGCACGAGACGGTCATGCAGCACCTTGGCGCGGATCGCGGCGCGCATCGACATGAACAGAGGAAGCGCTGCGAGCGCATCCCAATTCTGGTCCGGTGTCATCGTCAGGTATCTGTTCAGCAGCAGATTGGCGGCGGAATCGCGGCGGTAATGAAGAAACTCCATCGCGGGGAAGGCGAGGTCGTACAGGACGTCGGTCGACGCCATCACCGGATCGAACTCGATCGCATCGAACAGCACCGGTTTGTGGTCGATCAGCACGATATTGCCCAGATGCAGGTCGCCGTGGCACTGACGGATGAATCCTTGTTGTCCACGCCGTTCCAGCAGGGGACGAATCCGGGAAAATGCCGATTGGCTTGCCGTATCGAACTCATCGACGGCTTCGGAGCGAAATATCGCCGCGCCGCGCAATGCGGTCGTATTGCCGGCGATGAGTGACGGTATTGATTTGATCCACGGCTCGGTCGCTGCAGGGTCGGCTTTGGCGTGAGACGCAGCGATGGCATCGGCAATATCGTCAACGAGGTTGGCGTCGATCGCACCGGCTTCGGCGAGATGATCGATGGTCTGGTTCTCGTCGAACCGCGCCATGTCGACGGCATATTCGACCGGCGTACCCATGCCGTCGATGCTCAGGGATCCATCCGCATCCCGGGTGATGGCCACCACACCGTGATAGATCTGCGGCGCGAAACGGCGATTGACCGCGATCTCTGCTTCACAGGCGGCTTTGCGCTTGGCCAGCGTCGAATAATCCAGGAAAGCGAAACGGACCGCGCGCTTGATTTTCAGCGCCCGAGATCCGGCAAGAAACACCGAGGCCGCGTGGGTGTCGATCCGATCAACGGGGGGATCGGTCGAGAGGCTCATCAGGAAGGCGAACACCTGCTCCTGAACGTCGGTTTCCGGTACGGTCGAAGCTGTCATATCGGGGCGCCTGAGGCTCGGGCACGGCGGCTCCGAGAAGATGTCCGGCGCGTAGTCTACCAGAATCTCGTTCGTCTGGCTTATCGGGGACGGCCTCAAGCGAGACCGTTCCCCGATGTAGCTTAGCGGCGGTCGATAATGACCTTGCGGTCATAGTCCGGCTCGCGCTCCTTCTTGATGATCACCGTCCTGTCGCGGTCGGGCTCGCGTTCCTTGATGACGGTCGTGCTGTGCCGATCCCGATCATAGTCCGAACGTCCGGCGCCGACCGTCACGCCCGCGCCGACCGGACCAACACCTACACCCACGCCGACTTCTTCCGCGCTCGCCGGCATCGCTAAACTAACGCCGGTCAACACAGCAATCATCAATGCGTGTTTCATTTTTCATGTCCTCCATGATGAACCAATGCGAAAGCAAAGCTCTTGGCGCAGGAAATGTTCCGCCGGCCGCGATGGAACTCGCGAAACGCAAGTGAGGAACAATTTCTTTCATGGAACGCCTCGTTCGCGGGAAGGTTATTGGGCAAAACCGTGGAGATTCTTGCGATGTCATTCAATCCGGTTTCTTACTTCGCGGGCATCGGCACCGTGTTCGTCGCGATTGCCGTCGGATTCGGCGGCGGCCTGCTGATGACCAATTCGGTCCACAACCCGGACCCGCCGAACAGGGTGGAGCGGGTGGCGTCCAGCGCGCCGCTTGTATCCCCAACCACTCCGACGCCACCCAACGCTCAAGCGTCGACCACGCCTGTTGTTGCTCCGGCTCCTGCGCCAGGTCCGTCGGCATCAGCCACCTCGGTTACGACAGCCACTCCGGAAGCCGGGCCGGCGTCTTTGCCGACACAAGCGCCCACTTCATCCCAGCAAGCCGTACCGCAGCAACCGCCTTCCGCTGAGGTAGCGCGGGCCAACGACCAGCAGCCCACAAAGACTCAACAGCCGGCCGTGCCGAACGACCAGCCTGCGGTGGTTCGCGAGTCCAATGCGAAGCCACAGGATCAGGAAGCCGACGCGAGAAAGATTGCCGAGAAGAAGCAGGCGGACCGCCGGAAATGGGCGGAGCGCAAACGCAAACAGCAAGAACTTGAAGCCGCGACCGTCGAGGTCAGGAAGACCGAACGGGGTGAGGGTCCTCAAGAAGTCGTTCAGAGGGACATCGTCGAAATGCCCCGCATTGAAATACCCCGGCTCGGATTCTTCGGTGACAATTAGCCAAGGTCGCAGTGGCGGGGGTGAGCCGGCTCTGCGTCAAGCCATTCTGAAGCCGATGGGCGTCAGGTCAAATGACGGGCTGGCTCGACATGCCTTTCCATGAAACCCGCAAGATATTGCGGCACGTCGAGACCGTCGCCATCGCAACGGGATTGGATTTCCAACGCGATGTCCGCCGAGATGTCGCTTGACCAGTGCTCAAGGGTGTTGAAGGCGACGACGCGTATCGGATCGTGGAAACGTCCAGATAGGAGGTCGGCGACGACCGTTTCAAGGTCCGTCCGTTCGTTCTCATTGTTTGGTCCGGAAGTGTCTTGCGGGCCAAAGCCGTCCACCACGAGGTAGATCGTTTGATCGGCGCCAAAGGGCACAATTGACGTCATTCGAATCGACTCGCGCATCGTCGGCGATCCATGGTTCAACTGGGATTCAAGCAGGAAGCCGCAGATTAGTTCCGTGCCGGTGAGGCTGTCGAGGAACAAACGTTCGTCCGGTCTGTTGCTTTGCCATCGCCAAGATGATTCGGCGCAGGAATCCACGAATGCAGGAATCCACGAATGAATGACGAAATGCCTCAACCCAATTTGGCCGCGAGGGCCATCGACACGGTTACCGATGCGACCCGAACGGGCGCGGAGATATCCGCGGCACTGGTGGAGGCGGTGAGCCGGCTGACCGAGGCGTTCGAGCGGGCGAGGCGACCGCGGCACCCGCTTGGGGTGCTTGCCGCCATCACCCGTGAGGCGCCGTTGTCCGCGCTGTTCGTGGCGGTGCTGTTCGGTGTCGCCATTGGCCGGCGGCATTGATTGACGTTTCCCGTCATCAGGAATTCGCGGGCTTGATCGGCCTTGTGCTCAGCGATTCCTTCATGTCAGCGGCGAGGCGTAACTGGCCGGCCTTCTTCATGGCTTCGGTTCGGGCGGGCCCATGGGGCATCTTGCGCGCTTCGTCGAGCGCCTCCTGGGCGCGCGCATCCCAATCGTGATTGTCTGCATCGTAGCGGTTCGGACGTCGTTTACTCATCGTGCTATCGGCGCGGTTACTTCAGGTTGCAGATCAGGATAGCGCCGAAGCCTTGGGCAGTCTGTTCGGAACCGTACGCAGCGATGGACTTTCGAAAAGCCAGCTTTG